>NZ_JBFPFM010000004.1:0-208359 GCF_047977705.1 Curtobacterium sp. LFS084 | reverse complement strand
GGGGGGGGGGGGGGGGGGGGGGGGGGGGGGGGGGGGGGGGGGGGGGGGCCCCCGGGGGGGGGGGGGGGGGCGGGGGGGGCCCCCCCCCCCGGTCGGGGTGGCTAGGCGGTGAAGGTCCAGGTCATCGGCACGGAGGCGGCGAGGCCCTGGTAGGTGTTGCCGGCCGAGGAGTCGAGCGTCACGGCGAAGGTGAACGGCACGGACGCACCGGCGGCGGGGGCTGCGGGCATCGTGAACGCCGAGGCGGCGGCGCCCTTGAAGCTGGCGAGCGTGCCGGAGAAGACCGTGGTCGAGCCGGACGTGATGACGAGGTTCATCTTCGCGCAGAGATCGGTCGCGGTGCCGTTGACCGAGCCGTTCGCCGACTGCGTGCAGGTGGCACCGGGGGTCAGCGTGAAGGTCGAGGCGTTCGCGGTCCCGGTGTTCTTGATCGAGATCGCGGTGGTGACGGTGTTGCCCGGCGTCATGGTGGTGCTGCCGCCGAACTTGTTGATGGTCGAGCAGGTCGCGGCGTTCGTCGAGACCGAGCCGCCGTCGGTGCTCGTGCACGTGACGGTGCCGCCGGCGTTCTGCTCCTGCATCGTCAGCGTGCCGCTCGCGGCGGTGTTGCTGCTGTTGGTGATGCTCGCGGCGAACCCGGAGAGGGTGCCGGTGAGCGAGAGGGAGAGCAGCACGGCGGCGAAGATGCCCGCGAGGAGTGCGACGGGGGCGAATCGGACCCGCTTCAGTGCGGGGGTGCGGAGCTTGTCGGACACGGGAACCTCTTCGGAGTGGTGATCAGGGATGGGGTGGAGCAACGCGTTCGGGTTCGTTTGCTTCGATGATCAAGATAGTCACTCATTCACCAAATTGACCACTCGTATACTGGCCCCAGTGCGAGGGACGCTCCCTCACGACCCGAAGGCGAGGACCGCCGTGCCCACGGCACCCGACAGTGACCCGACCGACCTCATCGCGGCGTTCGAGGCCGTCGTCCGCGCGAACGCGAGCCTCGTCGGCCGCCTGAGCGCCCGCGCCGGAGTGCACGAGAACGCCCTCCGCGCCCTGGTGCTCGTGAGTGACACGGGGTACTCCACGCCGACCGAGGTCGCCGGCTACCTCGGCCTGACGTCGGGCGCGGTCACGAACATGATCGACCGGATGACGAACGCCGGCCTGCTCGAGCGAGCACCGAACCCCGACGACCGCCGTGGCTCGCTGCTGCGGCTGCTGCCCGACGGCGAGGCCGTCGTCCAGGACCACCGACGCCGCTACGCCGAGGTCCTCCGCGAGGTCGACGCGGCACACGGCGGCGCCGCACTCGCGGTGCTGAGCGACCTGGCCACGGCGCTCTACCAACGGGCCGGCGACGTCGAGCCCTGATCGCGCACCCGGTCGCGACCCGGGGCGCGACCGCACGACGAACGGGAGGCGCCGTGGCCGCGGGCCCCCCGCCTCCCGTCCGTCGTCGTGCGCGTGGGCGCATCAGACCGCCGGCATCACTCCTTGACCGGGATCGACTGCGCCTTGAGCGCCGCGACCGTCTTGGACTGCCCCGACTCGAGCGCGTCGAGGAGGGTCCCCTGCCCGGAGGCCGCCTGGCCGAAGCCGTCCGACACGTCCGAGTAGGTCTGCGTCATCGTCGGACCCCAGGTGAAGGGCTGGATGTCCTTCGCCGCGGTCGCGAACTCCTCGTAGATCTTCTGGTTGCCGTAGAACGGGAGCCCCTCGGTGAGGGCGGGGAGCTCAGCGCCGGTGGACGACGCGGGGTAGAGGTTCGCCTCCTTGTTCAGCGCGGCGAGCGCCTCCTTCGAGGTGTTCAGCCAGACGAGGAACTCCGACGCCTCGGCCGGGTGCTTGCTGCCCGCGAAGACGACGTTCGACGAACCGCCCCAGGCGGCCGACTTCGAGTCACCCTCGGACCACTGCGGCATCGGCGCGACGGCCCACTTGCCCGAGGTCGACGGCGCACCGCTCGAGATGGTGTTCGCACCCCAGACGGCCGAGACCCAGGTCCAGTCCTGGCCCTTGTCGTAGGCGCTGTTCCACTGGTCGGTGAAGCTCGGCAGGGTGTTCACGAGCTTCTTGTCGATGAGGTCCTGCCAGTAGTCCGCGACCTTCTTCGACGCACTGTCGGTCAGGTTCACCGTCCAGTCCGAGCCGGAGTTGGAGAACCACTGGCCGCCGGCCTGCGAGACGAGCCCGGCGAACTGGTTGACGTCACCCTTGGCGAAGTTCGTGATGTTGCCGCCCATCGCCTTGATCTTCACGGCGTCCTGGGCGTACTCCTCCCAGGTCTTCGGGACGTCGAGCCCGGCCTTCTCGAAGAGGTCCTTGCGGTAGTACAGCGCCATCGGACCGGAGTCCTGCGGCACGGCGTAGACCGACTTCGACTCGCCGAACGTGACCTGGTTCCACAGGCCGTCCGAGAAGTCCTTCTTCGCGGCGCTGATGCCGGAGCACGCACCGATGTCCTCGAGGCCGCCCTGCACGCGGAAGGCCGGCAGCGTGTCGTACTCGACCTGCCCGATGTCCGGAGCCTGCTTGGCCTTGAGCTGGTTGAAGAAGTTCTGGTACGTGCCGCTGTTGCCGTTCGCGACGATCGAGACCTTCACCTGGATGTCCGGGTGGGCCTTGTTCCAGATGTCCACGACCTTGTCCATGTTCGGCACCCAGGTGGTGAAGTCGAGGGTGACCTTGCCGCTCGACGGCTTGCAGCTCGCGGCGGCGGTGTCGGAACCGCCACCCGAGCCGCTGCCACCGGTGCTGCAGCCCGCGAGGGCGACGGTCGCGGCGACCGCGACGGCGGCGACGCTGAGGAACTTCGTTGTCTTCATGCTGTTTCCGTTCGGGATGTGAGTGGGGTCGGTGGTGCGGGTGGGGGGCGGGCCGGGCGCCCGCCCGGGCCGGTCGGGCCGGGCGGCCGCGCGCGGGCGGGCTACTTCAGGCCGCCGGCGCCGAGGCCGGACCGCCAGAAGCGCTGCAGGGAGAGGAAGGCGACGAGGAGCGGGATGATCGAGACGAACGACCCGATGAGCACGAGGGTGCGGAGGTCGGGGTACTGGTTCACGCTCGAGTTCCACGTGTAGAGGCCGAGTGTGACGGGGAACAGCGACGAGTCGCGGAGCATCACGAGCGGCAGGAAGAAGTTGTTCCAGATCGCGACGAACTGGAACAGGAAGATCGTCACGAGCGCCGGCGACATGAGCCGGACGGCCACGGTGAAGAACGTCCGGACCTCGCCGGAGCCGTCGATGCGGGCGGCCTCGATGATCTCGTCGGGCACACTCGACGCTGCGAACAGCCGCGACAGGTAGACGCCGAACGGGCTGACGATGCTCGGCAGGAACACCGACCAGAACGTGTCCGTCAGGTCGACCTGGCTGAAGATGAGGAACAGCGGCAGGGCCAGCGCGGTCGCCGGCACGAGGACGCCGCCGAGGAACACGTTGAAGAGCACCTCGCGTCCGCGGAACCGGTACTTCGCCAGGGCGTAGCCGCACATCGCCGACAGGACGGTCCCGATGAGCCCGGCCACCCCGGCGTAGGCGATGCTGTTGAGCATCCAGCGCACGTAGACGCCGTCCTGCCGGGTGAACAGGTCGCCGAGGTTCGTGATGAAGTCCTGCACCGACGACGCGCTGAACCACAGCGAGAACGTGGTGTTGAAGTTCGCGGTCGTCTTGGTCGACGAGACGAACAGCCAGAAGATCGGCAGCAGGAAGTAGATCGTGAAGACGCCCATGACGAGCATCGCGGCGCTCCGCGAGATGACGCTCTCGCGCGGCCCGCGTGCGCCGGGCTGCAGGGGCCTGGAGGCGCGGTTCGGCTCGAGCGGTCGGCCGGCGTTCCGCACGGCGTCGCGTCGGCTCGGTGCGTTGACGGTCACTGGTCACCCTTCCGCTGGGTCAGTCGGAGGAACCCGATCGACAGGACGAACGTCGCGACCGCGAGGACCACGGAGAACGCGGCGGCGAGGTTGAAGTTGGGCACCGACGAGGTCGAGTAGACGAGCATGTTCGGCGTGAAGGTCGACGAGATCGTCGAGGTGAACTGGCGGAACACGGTCGGCTCGGTGAGGAGCTGCAGGGTGCCGATGACCGAGAAGACCGCGGTGAGCACGATCGCCGGGACCACCATCGGGATCTTGATCGACCAGGCGATCCGGAACTGGGACGCCCCGTCGAGCTTCGCCGCCTCGTAGATCTCGGTCGGGATCGCGAGGAGCGACGAGTAGATGATGAGCATGTTGTAGCCGACGTAGACCCAGGTGACCACGTTCGCGACGGCCCAGAGGACGGTCCCGGAACCGAGGAGGTCGACCTTCGACGTGACGGCCGAGAAGGGCGAGAGGTTCGGCGCGTAGAGGTAGCCCCACATGATCGCGGCGATGACACCGGGCACGGCGTACGGCGCGAAGAACGCCAGGCGGAAGAACCGCTTCCCGCGCAGCAGCGGCGAGTCGAGCAGGAGTGCGAACACCAGGGCGAGGGCGAGCATCACCGGCACCTGGACGACGCCGAAGAGCAGGACACGCAGGACCGAGCCCCAGAACTCGCTGTTCTGGAACACGAGCACGTACTGGCTCAGTCCACCGAACACCTGCGTGGGGGCGCCGAACGTGCCCTGGCGCTCGATCTTCTGCAGCGACTGCCACACCGCGTAGAGGATCGGGACGAGGTAGAACGCGGTGAAGAGCACCGCGAACGGCGTGACGAAGACCGCGATGGCGCGGCGGTACCGGAAGCCCCCGCCGCGTGGACGTCGGGCGACCCGGGGTCGCTGGGCTGTGGTGGTCATGAACGCTTCCTGTCCGTGCGGATGATCTGGGTGCCACCGGGGGCGATGGTCGTGGTGCCGGCGACGGGGCGGTCGGCGACGAGCTCGTGGCCCGCCTCGTGGTGCTCGACGGGCTGGTCGGAGTGGTTGAGCAGGAACACCCACTCGTGCTGGTCGTCCAGGCGGCGGACGACCTCGAGGCCGGGTCGGGCGGCGGGGTCCGGTGCGACACCGGCCTCGGCGAGGACCCGGCGGAGCAGCTCGGTGCGCGCGGCGTCCTCGAGGACGGTCGACACGTACCAGGCGCTGCCCGCGCCGTGCGCGTTGCGGGTCACGGCGGGCGACCCGGCGAGCGGCCCCTCGGCGTAGGCCGTGACGGGCTCGGCACCGTGCAACGAGACCGGCTCGGACCAGGTGTGCGCCCGGGTGCCGTCGGTGAGCGCGAGGGTCTGGCCGGCGCCGAGCGGGAGGAACTCGTCCACGCGCACGCCGAGCAGGTCGCGGAACGCACCGGGGTAGCCGCCGGTCCGGACACGGTCGCGCTCGTCGACGATCCCGCTGAAGAAGGTGACGACCGCGTGCCCACCGCGGGCGACGTGGTCCGCGACGACCGCGGCGTGCTCGTCACGCACCATGTACAGCTCCGGCACGAGGACGACGGCGTAGCCGTCGAGGGACGCGCCGGGTGCCACGACGTCGACGGTCACGCCGAGGTCCCACAGCGCGGCGTGGAACGCGTGGACCTGCTCGAGGTAGCGGAGCGCGGTGCTGGGGTGCGCCTCCAGGTCGGCCGCCCACTGGTTCTCCCAGCTGAAGACGAGCGCCACGTCGGCGACGACGCGGGACCCGCGGAGCTCGCCGAGCCGCTCGACGAGGGCGCCGAGGTCCACGACGTCGCGCCAGGTGCGGGAGTCGGTGCCCGCGTGCGGCAGGAGTGCGGAGTGGAACTTCTCGCTGCCCTGCACCGACGCGCGCCACTGGAAGAAGCAGACGCCGTCGGCCCCACGGGCGATGTGCGCCACGGTGTTCCGGAGCATCTCCCCCGGCGCCTTCGCGACGTTGTACGGCTGCCAGTTCACGGCGCCCGTCGAGTGCTCCATGAGCAGCCAGGGCGCTCCGCCGGCGAGCCCGCGGGTGGTGTCCGCGGCGAACGCGAGCTCGACGTGCGGTCGGGGCAGTCGGTGGTCGAGGTAGTGGTCGTTCGCGATGACGTCCATGTCCGCGGCCCACGACCAGTAGTCGAGCGCCGTGATGTGCGCCGCGACCATGAAGTTCGTCGTGACGGGCTTGTCGCTCAGGCCGCGCAGGACCTCGGCCTCGGCGCGGTGGTGCGCGAGCAGTTCGTCGGACGAGAACCGGTCGAAGTCGAGCGTCTGGCCGGGGTTCGTGAAGGACAGCGTCGCCCGCGGCGGCAGGACCTGGTCCCACGCGGAGTAGCGCTGGCTCCAGAAGGACGTGCCCCAGGCGGCGTTCAGCTCCTCGACGGTGCCGTACCGGTTCCGGAGCCAGCCGCGGAAGGCCTCGGCGGAGACGTCGCAGTAGCAGTGCGCGTTGTGGCAGCCGAGCTCGTTCGAGACGTGCCAGAGCCGGACCGCGGGGTGGTCGCCGTAGCGCTCGGCGGTGGCGCGGACGAGGGCGAGGGCGTGCTCGCGGTAGACCGGGGAGCTCGGGCAGAACGCCTGGCGTCCGCCGGGCCAGCGGGTCGTGCCGTCGGCCACGACCGGCAGGACCTCGGGGTGGGCGGTGGTGAGCCACGGCGGGGTCGAGGCCGTCCCGGTGCCGAGGTCGACGCCGATCCCGGCGCCGTGCAGCAGGTCGATGACGCGGTCGAGCGCGGCGAAGTCGTACTCGCCCCGGCGCGGCTCGACGTGCGACCAGCCGAAGACGTTGATCGCGACGAGGTTCACGCCGGCCTCGCGCATGAGCCGGACGTCCTCGACCCAGACCTCGGGGTCCCACTGCTCGGGGTTGTAGTCGCACCCGAACGCCAGGCCGGTCGAGCCGAGCCCGAGCGCGCCGGTGGCGACGGTCGGCTGGGTGGTGGTGGTCACGTCGGTTCCTCGCTGATCGGGGCGGCGCTGCACCGTCCCGGTCGCGAACGACCCCTTCGACGGCGAAGGTCACCCATGTTCTGGGAGCGCTCCCAGTCCGCACCAGCCGATCGGGGCGGGATGGTTCTGGGAGCGCTCCCAGAGTGAACAACAGAATTCGGTCCGTGTCAACACGACCGCGTCGAACCAGGCTTCCGACGTCGAACCAGCGTCGACGCCCGGTTCGACGTCGCGATCGTGGTTCGACGCCCGTCGGCCGCCGATCCGCGGGCGGCGAGCCGCTATCGTTGCCGCATGTCCGACGTCCGGTCCGCCCGCTCCCGCGCCACGATCCAGGACGTCGCGGACGAGGCCGGACTCTCCCGCGGCACCGTCTCCCGCGTCCTCAACGACGAACCGTACGTGTCGCCGAAGGCCCGCGAAGCCGTCCAGGACGCCGTCCGCCGGGTCGGCTACGTCCGCAGTGCCGCGGCCCGCAGCCTCGTCACCCGACGATCGGGCGCCGTGGCGCTCATCGTGCACGAACCGAGCGTCCAGGTGCTCGACGACCCGAACATCGGCAACATCCTCATCGGCACGAACGCCGTCCTGTCCGAGGCCGACCAGCAGCTCGTGACGATCATGGTCGACTCCGCCCGCGACAACGAACGCGTCGTCGAGTACCTGCGCGGCGGCTTCGTCGACGGTGCGATCGTGCTCTCCGCCCGCGACGGCGACCCGGTGACGCGCGCCATCGAGCAGATCGGACTGCCGGCGTGCTTCGTCGGGCACCCGTCCGACGCGCCGAACACCTCGTGGATCGGCATCGACAACCGCTCCGCGGCCGAGGCGATCACCCGGCGACTCGTCGACACCGGCCGGCGACGCATCGGCATGCTCGCGTCGGGGCTCGACCGCGACTCCGGCCAGGACCGCCTCGCCGGGTTCACCGCCGCGCTCGGCGACCGCTTCGACCCCGGACTGGTCGCGCGGAACCCGCTCTTCAGCTACACCGCCGGCGTCGAGGGCATGCGTGAGCTCCTCGAGCGGGCACCGGACGTCGACGGGGTGTTCGCTGCGTCCGACGCCGTCGCCGCCGGGGCGATGGACGTCCTGCAGCGGGCCGGCCGGTCCGTGCCGGGCGACGTCGGCGTGGTGGGCTTCGACGACAGCGCGTGGGCGCTCCGCTGCGACCCGCCGCTCTCGACCGTGCGGCAGCCGGCCCGCACCCTCGGCGAGCACGCGGCCCAGCAGGTCCTCGAGCAGATCGCCGGGACGGACGACACCCCGCGCGGGTTCGTCCTGCCGACCGAGGTGGTCTGGCGCGGCAGCGCGTAGACGACCGTCAGCGCCAGGTCCGCGCGACCACCCAGCCGTCGCCGTCGGGGGCGATGTCGACCACCACGGCCTCGTCACCCGAGCTCGCCTGGAACCGCCACCCGACCGTGCGCTCCGGCGCGTGCGTCATCGCCGACGGCAGGTACTCCGCCGTCGCCGTCAGGCGCGTCGGGGTGTCGGACACCCGCCAGCGGCGCTCCCGCCACACCATCCGGTCCGGCACGCCCTGCTCCCACCACACCGTGGCGACCTCGTGCGTGAGCATCATCCTCGACCTCCTGGTTCGAACGTGTGTTCGAATGGTAGGCGATCTCGGCGACGTCCGCGCACCGTCCTCAGCGGAGCGCGGGATCCGGCGAACGGCCGGGCGTGGCGCGCAGGACGAGTTCGAGCGCGACCTGCCGGGGCCACAGGGCGTGGCGGGGCAGCACGTCCGGACCGCACGCTCGGGACCCCAGGCCGTGCTGCGCCGCGTCGAGGTACAGGTGCAGCAGGTCGGACACGGGGAGCTCGTGCGGGTGCTCGGCGGCGTCCCACTGCTGGGCGCTGTGCCGTGCGAGCTGGAACCCCGGCAGGTCCGCCCCGGCGCGCTCGTGGGCGACGACGACGAGCGGCCCGACCGCGAGTTCACGTAGCCCAGGTCGGTGGCCGGTCTCCTGCGGCCGGGCGTACCGCACCACGAGGTCGTCGACGGATCGCTCGAAGCGGCCGACCACGGCACCGTTCCGTGCGTCCGGGTAGGACTCGTGCGGCCCGGTCCCCCACCACGACACCCGGTCGGCGAGGTCGGCGTCGAGCTCGAGGTGCAGACCGATCCGCGGCCAGGTGCAGTCCCACGCTCCAGTCGGGGTGACGCTCCACCGCAGGCGGAGGTCGTCCCCGTCGCCCGTCCACCGGAACTCGGAGTCGATGCCGGACGCGCTGCCCGCCGGCATCGACCGGACGCGTTGCACGAGGGTGTCGCCGTCGTGCTCGAGCGCCGTGACACGGTGGGTGAGCCGGTCGAGTCCCCGTACCCGCCAACGGTCGGCCGACGGCGGGACGGATTCGTCGCCCCGCCCCGCGCTGAGCTCCGGCCACGTCGTCTCGTACGACCCCTGCCCCGCGGCCCGGTCGTTCTCCGTCGGGGCGCGCCACAGTTCCGGCTCGATCGCCCGGATCGGGATCCCCGACCACGCGCGGAGCGTCCCGTCGTCGTCGAAGACGGCACCGACGGGCCGGGCGGATCCGCCGGACGGGCCGGCCACGGGCGGCAGGGCCGCGACGGCGAGCTGTTGCCGTGCCAGCACGTGCCCGCGACCGGCCCACACCGTGTCGTGCCGGAGGACCGCGCGGAAGGTGAGGTGCGCCTCGCGGCCGCGCCGGGGGGCGATCGCGTCGCTCGGCAGGGCCACGGTGGCCTCGTGGCCGGGCAGGACCGTCGGCACGTCCAGCGTGCCGCCGTCGACCACCCGTCCGTCGACCGCGAGCTCCCAGTGCACGGCGAGGTCCGCCGTGTCGACGTGACGGCGGACGTTGCGGACGGTCAGCGACGAGCCCTCGCGGGTGAACCGCACCGGCGCCCAGAGCGCCGCGAGGTCCGCGAGCGCCGGGGTCGCCGTCCCGTCGGACAGCACGAGCCCGTCCATCACGAAGACACCGTCGTGCACGGGTTCGCCGAAGTCGCCGCCGTGACCGAAGTACTCGACGCCGTCCGGGGTCCGCGTCCGGATCCCGTGGTCCCGCCACTCCCAGACGAAGCCGCCGTGCAGCCGCGGCCAGCGGTCGAAGCGGTCCTGGTAGTCGGCGAGCGCCCCCGGTCCGTTGCCCATCGCGTGCCCGTACTCGCACAGCACGAAGGGCTTGGCGCGCTGCCGCGCTCCGGCAGCGGGACCGACCTCGTGCACGGGCATCGTGACGGTCCCGCACACCGAGTCGATCTCCTCGAGCGTCGGGTACATCCGTGAGTACACGTCCGTGTACGCGCCCTCGGTGTCGCCCTCGTAGTGGATCGGTCGCGACGGGTCCCGGCGGCGGATCCACTCCGCCATCGCGGCGAGGTTGGCGCCCGTGCCGGACTCGTTGCCGAGCGACCACATGACGACGCACGGGTGGTTCTTGTCCCGTTCCACCGTCCGCCGGACGCGGTCGAGGTAGGCGTCCCGCCACGCGGGGTCCGCCGAGGGGTTGCCGACCCAGTCGACCTCCCAGAAGCCGTGTGTCTCGAGGTCGCACTCGAGCACCACCCAGAAGCCGTACTCGTCGGCGAGCTCGAGGAAGCGCGGGTGCGGCGGCTGGTGCGCGGTGCGGATGGCCTGCACGCCGTGCTGCTTCATGAGCGACAGGTCGGCGCGGACCACCGCCTCGTCGAAGACGCGACCGAGGTCCGGGTGCGTCTCGTGCCGGTTCACCCCGTGGAACACCAGGGGCACGCCGTTCGCGAGCAGTCGGTCGCCGACGACCTCGACCCGACGGAACCCGACGCTCAGGCGGACCGTCTCGGTCCGCGTGGCCACGACCAGGTCGTAGAGCCGGGGTGTCTCCGCCGACCAGGGGTCGACCGGACCGACGTCCAGCCGGGCCGGCGTGGCGGGGTCGACCCGCGCCTCCAGGCCGACCTCGGCGAGGCGGACGGTGACCTCCGGGGCGGTGGTGGTCGTCTCGACGACGAGTGTGCCGCGACCCGTCGACGGGTCGCGGTCGGCGACCACGAAGACGTCGTCGAGGCCGTGGAGCGGCCGGTGCTCGAGGGTGACCGACCGGAAGACCCCTGGGAGCCACCACTGGTCCTGGTCCTCGAGGTAGCTGCCCTGCGACCACTGCACCACGCGCAGCGCGACGGCGTTCGTGCCGGGGCGGAGGTGGTCGGTGACGTCGTACTCGACGGCCAGCCGACTGCCCGTCGACCAGCCGACGGCGGCTCCGTTCACCCACACCCGTGCGAGCGACTCGGCGCCGTCCAGCCGCAGGACGGTCCGCCCGTCGACGGGCCACCACTCCGGCAGCTCGAACGTCCGGACGTGGTCGCCGGTGGGGTTCGCGTCCGGCACGTGCGGCGGGTCGACCGGGAACGGGTACCGGATGTTCGTGTACCAGGGCGATCCGTGCCCGTGCAGGGCCCAGTGCGAGGGGACCGGCAGGTCGGTCCAGTCGGACGCCGCGTGCGCGTCGGCGTGTGCGTCCCCGCGCGCGAACGGCGGGACGCCGTCGACCTCGTCGCGAGGCACCCGGTCGTGCAGCCGGAACCGCCAGGTCCCGTCGAGCGAGAGCGTCCGGGCGTCCGACCGCACCCGCGCGCGCGGCGCCAGGCGTGTCCGGGACCCGGGGTCGGTGGTCCCGAGGGGTCCGACCGCGCCCGGTGCCGTCACTTGATCGCGCCCTTGGCGATGTCGCCGATGAACTGGCGGGCGCCGATGAGGAAGACGACCAGGAGCGGGAGCACGGACAGCAGCGCACCGGCCATCACCATGCTGTAGTTGTTCGCGAAGGTCGTGTTGAGCTGGGCCATCGCGACCTGCAGGGTCAGGTGGTTCGGGTCGTTCAGCACGATGAGCGGCCAGAGGTAGTCGTTCCACGAGCCGATGAACGTGAAGATCCCGAGGAACCCGAGACCCGGACGGATGAGCGGGATGCAGACCGTCCACCACTGGCGGAAGAACCCGGCGCCGTCGATCACGGCGGCGTCCATGAGTTCGTCCGGGATGCTCGACAGGATGTACTGCCGGAGCCAGAAGATGCCGAAGGCGTTCGCGGCGGCCGGCACGATCAGGGCCTGCAGGTGACCGACCCAGCCGAGGTTCGTCATGGTGATGAACTGCGGGATGATCGACAGCTGCATCGGGAGCATGAAGGTCACGAGCACGACCGTGAAGAGGGTCTTCCGGAGCGGGAAGTCGAACTTCGCGAAGGTGAACGCGGCGAGCGAGTCGAAGAAGAGCACCAGGACGGTGACGCTCACCGACACGATGACGGTGTTGAGCAGGGCACCGCCGAAGTCGATCTTGTCGAAGACCTCGCCGATGTTCTGGAACAACCAGGGCCCCGGCACGAACACCGGCGGCGACTTGTAGATGTCGCTGGTGGTGTTGCTCGCCATGACGAACAGCCAGTAGAGCGGGAAGATCGAGATGACCGCGCCGATCGTGAGCAGCGTGTAGAGCACGACGCGCGGAGCACCGGGACCCTTGCGGCGGCGACGAGTGACGGTCGCGTTCCGGGTCGGGGCGGCCGTGGTCGGACGGGTCAGGACACTCACGCGCGTGCCTCCTCTTTCCGGCCGGCAGTGAAGCGCCAGCTGATGATCGTGAACACGACGACGATGAGGAACACGCCCCAGGCGATCGCCGCCCCGTAGCCGAAGCGGTTGAACCCGAAGGCCTGCTGGTAGAAGTACAGGACCATCGTCAGGCCGCCCTGACCGGCGCCGCCGCTGTTCGTCGAACCGGCGGTGGTGGTGAGGACCTGTGCCTCGGTGAAGCTCTGCAGGCCGGTGATCGTGCTGACGACGAGCACGAAGATGACCGTGGGGCGCAGCAGTGGCAGCGTGATCGAGAAGAAGCTGCGGAAGGCGCCGGCGCCGTCGATCTTCGCGGCCTCGTAGACCTCGCCGCCGATGGACTGCATGCCGGCGAGGAAGATGATCGCGTTGTAGCCCGTCCACTGGTACGTGATGAGCAGGGAGACCGTGACCTGGATGCCGAACGGGGTGCTCAACCACGGCACCGCCGGCAGACCGATCGCGTGCAGGAGCGTGTTCGCGAGACCGAAGTTCTGGCCGAAGATCGACCCGAACAGCACCGCCATCGCCACCACCGAGGTGATGTTCGGGATGAAGTAGGCGATCCGGAAGGCCGTGCTGTACCGGACGGCGCTGTTCAGCATCGCCGCGATGACGATCGCGATGACGAGCATCGGGAACGTCGACAGCGCGAAGATGACGAACGTGTTCCGGATCGACAGGTAGAAGGTCGGGTCGGTGAAGAGCTTCTGGAAGTTCTCGAGACCGACCCACGTCGGGTCACCGAGCCCGTTCCAGTCCTGGAACGAGAGGACGAGCGAGTACATCGTCGGGTAGAGCCCGAAGACGAGGAACAGGATGAAGAACGGGGCGACCGCGAGGTACATCGGCCAGGTGCGGCGGATGCCCCGCCAGCGACGGTGCGACGGAGGCGGTCACTTCGCCGATTCCAACGCCGACTTCGCGGCCTGCACGGCGTCGGACCAGGCCTTGTCGGGGTCCTTGCCGGTCTGGACGTTCGTCAGTTCCGTCAGGTACGGGGCGGACACCTGCGCGTCGTAGGGGCTGGTGTACCTCGTCGGCATCGACTCGATGGACTTCTGGAAGACCGAGACGGTGTCCTGTCCACCGAAGAACGCGTCGCCCTTGGTGAGCGCCGACTCGTCGAGCGCCTTCGACGACGAGGGGAAGTTGCCGACCTGACTGTACGTCGTGGCCTGCGCCGACGGTGCGACCAGGGCCTCGATCACCTTGAGGGCGGCCTTCTTGTCGGACGTCGCCGCGGGGATCGTGAGGAACGACCCACCGGCGTTGCCGGGGCCGCCGGGGGTCGCGGTGACTCGCCACTTGCCGGACGTGTCCGGTGCGGCGCTCTTGATGTCGCCGGCGTGCCACGCAGCGCCGATGACGGTGGGGAGCTTGCCCTGGTTGACGGCCGATGCCCAGTCGGGGCTGCCGTCCTCGATGTTCGCGACGATGCCGGCCCGCTCCGCCGTCACCGCGCGCTCCCACGCCTGCTTGACCGTGCTGTCGTCGCCCAGGAACTTGCCGGTCTTGCTCACGAAGCCGCTGTCGGCCTGCGCCATCGACCAGCTGAAGACGTCACCGGCGGAGACCTCGAGGGACGCACCCGTCTTGGCCTTCAGCTCCTTGCCGAACGCGAAGTACTTGTCCCAGGTGCTCGTGGCGTCCGCGACCGCGGCGGGCTCGCTCGGCAGGCCGGCCTCGGCCAGCACGTCCTCGCGGTAGAACAGGGCGGACGGACCGATGTCCGTCGGGATGCCGATGAGCTTGCCGTCCGACGTCGTGGCCTCGGCGAGCTTCCACTTCGGGAACTGGGCGAGGTAGGACGCGGGCACCAGCGACTTCAGGTCCGTGAAGAGGCTGGACTGCTGCAGGAAGTACGGCATGTCCTCGCCCTTGACGCCCGTGATCGAGGGGACGTTCGTCTTGCCGGTGAAGGTCGTCACCAGCTTCTGCTTGAAGTCCCCACCGATGACGTTGACCTGCAGCTTGTCCGAGGCGAACTCCTTCTTCGCGCTCGAGACGACCGAGTCGCCGAGGGCGCCGGGCCACAGCCAGGCGGTGAGCTTGCCGTCGGACGCGGACGATCCGGCGGAGCAGCCGGTGAGGACGAGTGCCGCGGCGACCGCGGTGGCGAGGACCGCGGCGGTGCGGCGACGCTTCGTGGGGGTGCGCATGGGTTCTCCTGGGTTCGGGTGGCGATCGGGGAAGTGGTGCGGTGGGACGTCAGGGTCTGGGATCCGGCGGACCGGCGGTGGCGGCCTGGAGGAACGTGGGGAGGAAGTCGTACCGGTGCGGTTGGGCCGCGGTCGGGTTGGCGGCGAGCCACGGCAGGAGTTCGTCCCGCCGCGGAGCGGTGGACGCCCCGCCGGGTCGGGAGACCGTGATCGCGGCGACGAGCGCCGCGAGGTCGACGCGTTCCCGGAGCGGTCGGTCCTCGAGCGACGCGACGGCGAGCGCGGCACAGAACACGTCGCCGGCGCCGGTCGCGTCGACCGCCCGGACGCGCACGCCGGGGACGACGACCTCGTCCCCTGAGGCCGAGTCGACGGCGACCACGCCGTCCGCGCCGCACGTGACGACGCTGAGCGGGACGCGCTCGGCGAGGAGCCGCGCCGCGCGGACGGGGTCGTCGGTCCGTGTGTACGCCATGGCCTCGCGGTCGTTCGGGGTGAACGCGTGGGCACCGTCGATCGCGTCGAGCACCGCGGGGTCCCAGGCGCCGGACGCGTCCCACCCGACGTCGGCGAACACCCGCTGCCCCCGGTCGGCGCTCGCGCGCACCCACTCCGCGGTGGACTCGTCGACGTGCAGCGCCGCGACACGACCGCCGGTCGCCGGGAGGATGTCCGGGAGGGCGACGGGCGACTCGGTTCCGCCCGTCACGATCGCCCGGTCCCCGTCGTAGCCGAGGCACGCGCTCACCGGGATCGACCACCCCGGGATGCGGGCGAGCAGGGCGGTGCCGATGCCCTCGCGGGCGAGCGCGGCACGGCAGAGGCCGCTGAGCTCGTCGTCGCCGACAGCGGCTGCGACGTCGGTGGACGCGCCGAGACGGGCCGCGGCGATGGCGAAGTTGGCGATGCCGCCGGGCGTCCACGCGAAGTGGGGCGTCCAGTGCTCCTGGCCGAGCACCGGACCGTGCGGCAGGTCGGCGAACACGGCGTCGAAGAACAGCATCCCGGCGACGAGCACGTCAGCATCGGTGCTCGGTGTCGGTCGGTCGTCCATCGCTGCCTCCATCGGTCGGCGTGTGAGGAAGTTGTAACACAGATCGATCGACATCGCGCATCTTTTTGTTTGAAAAGGTTTGCATGTTGATCGAATTTGATCGCTATGCTGATCGGTATGAAGGACATCCGTGATCTCGCCATCCTCGGTCGCCTCCGTGCTGACCGCGCGGCCTCGGTGACCGACCTCGCCGAGGCCACCGGATCGAGCGTCGCGACGATCCGCCGCGACCTGCAGCGCCTCGACGACGCCGGTCTGCTGCGCCGCACCCGTGGCGGTGCGGTGCTCGCCGACGGACACGAGGGCGATGCCCCCTTCCCCGAGGTGGAGACGGTGCACCGCGACGAGAAGCTCCGCATCGCGACCGCGGCGGCCGACCTCGTCGAGGACGGCCACACCGTCGTGCTCGACATCGGCACCACGGTGCTGCAGCTCGCGACCCTGCTGCGCGGGCGTCCGGTGACCGTCATCACGGCGAACATGGCCGTGTTCGAGGTCCTCAAGGACGACCCCGAGGTCCACCTCGTCCTCCTGCCCGGCGACTACGACGCGGTGTACCACTGCGTCTCGGGCCACCTGACCACCGACTCGCTCCGGCTCATCCGCGCCGACCACGCCTTCCTCGGCGTCAGCGGGATCTCGGCGAGCGGCGACCTCCGCGACACCACGATCGCGCAGGTCCCCATCAAGCAGGCGATCGCCACCGCGTGCGACGAGGTCACCGTCCTCGCCGACAGCAGCAAGTTCCCCGGCACCGGGGCTGCGCGGATCGACCTGCCGTCATCGATCGTGCGGGTCGTCACCGACGCCGAACCGCCGGTCCCGGTCGCCGCGGCGTTCGCAGCCCACGGTGTGGAGGTCCTCGTCGCATGAAGCTCGTCATGATCGGCGGTGGTGGCTTCCGCACACCGCTCGTGTACTCCGCGCTGCTCCGCGACCACGCCGACGGGCGGGTCACCCAGGTCGCGCTCGTCGACGTCGACGTCGACCGGCTGCGCACGATGGCGCGGATCCTCGCCGACCAGGCCGAGGGCGTCGCGGACGCGCCGGCGATCAGCGTGCACACCGACGTCGAGGAAGCCCTGCCCGGGGCCGACTTCGTGTTCTCCGCGATCCGGGTCGCCGGGATGGAGGGCCGCGCGACCGACGAGCGCATCGGGCAGTCGCACGGCGTCATCGGGCAGGAGACCGTCGGGTTCGGCGGCATCTCCTACGCCCTCCGCACGCTGCCCACCGTGATGGCGTTGGCGCACACGATCAAGCGACTCGCGCCCGACGCGTGGGTGATCAACTTCACGAACCCGGCCGGTGTCGTGACCGAGGCCATGTCGACGGTGCTCGGCGAGCGGGTCATCGGGATCTGCGACTCCCCCATCGGGCTCGCACGTCGGGCTCTCGGCACCCTCGGCATCCAGCACGGCCCGGACGTCGAACTCGAGTACGCCGGCCTGAACCACCTCGGCTGGCTCACCGCGGTCCGCGTGGACGGCGTGGACCGGCTCCCGGAAGTCCTCGCCGACGCGGACCGGATCGAGTCCTTCGAGGAGGGCAAGCTCTTCGGGGCGGAGTGGATCCAGGCCCTCGGTGCCCTGCCGAACGAGTACCTGCACTACTACGCCTACCGGCGCGACGTCCTGCAGGCCGACCAGTACGCGCCGCACACCCGGGCGCGCTACCTCGTCGAGCAGCAGGACCGGTTCTGGGTGGACGCCGCCTCGAGCACCCGTCCGTTCCACACCTGGCAGGAGTGCCGGCACGAGCGTGAGTCGACGTACATGGCGACGAACCGCGACTCGGTCGGCATGGGCGAGCGGGACGTCGAGGACATGACCTCCGGCGGCTACGAGGACGTCGCGCTGGCCCTGATGCGGGGCATCGCGTACGACCAGCGCGCGCGGCTCATCCTGAACGTCCGGAACGCCGGTGCCCTCGCCGGGGTGGACGACGACGCCGTGGTGGAGATCCCGTGCATCGTCGACGCGACCGGTGCACACCCGATCCCCGGCGCCCGGGTCCCCGACTTCGGGCTCGGGACGGTCACCGCGGTCAAGTACGTCGAACGACAGACGATCCAGGCGGCACTGCACGCCGACCGGGCCGCGGCGCTCCGCGCCCTCGCGCACCACCCGCTCGTCGACTCCGTCCGCGTCGCCCGTGCGCTGCTCGACGACGCACGGTCCTCGTTCCCGCACCTCGCCTACCTGTCCTGACCCGCGCCTCCCGGCCGACGGCGCACAGCGCTGCCGCCGCCGGCCGGCCCGTCCCGAAAGCACAGCCATGCACCAGAACCAGAAGCTCGTCGAGGCGCGCATCGAGCGCGTCCTGAACGAGCGCATCGTCCCCGCCGTGTACCAGGCACGCACCCCGGTCACCCTCGCCGCCTGGCAGGTGCCGGACGAGCCCGTGCCCGCCGCCGAGGCGCTGGCGGCCGAGTACCGTCCCTTCACGGTCGGCGACCAGTGGGGTCGGGCCTGGTCGACCTGGTGGTTCGAGGTCACCGGCACCGTCCCCGCCGAGTGGGCCGGCCGGACCGTCGAGCTCCTCGTCGACCCGGGGTTCCAGGGCGACTGGCCCGGCAACCAGGCCGAGGGGCTCCTGCACACCCCGGACGGCACCCCGGTCAAGGGCATCCACCCGCGCAACCACTACCTGCGCATCGCCGACCAGGCCGACGGTGGCGAGCAGGTCCACCTGTTCCTCGAGGCGGCCGCGAACCCGGACATCCTCGTCAACGAGTTCGTCCCGACGGCGTACGGCTCGAAGCGGACCGCGCCCGAGACCCCGATCTACACGTTCCGGACCGCCGAGCTCGCGGTGTTCGAACCCGAGGTCTGGGCCCTGCGCTTCGACGTCGAAGTGCTGTTCCAGATGGTCAAGGAGCTGCCGGAGACCGACCCGCGTCGACACGAGGTGCTCCGCGACCTCGAACGCGCGATGGACGTCCTGGCGCTCGACGACATCGTCGGCACCGCCGCCGCGGCCCGCGCCGAGCTCGCCGGGGCCCTCGCCAGCCCGGCGAACCCGTCCGCGCACCGGCTGAGCGGCATCGGCCACGCGCACATCGACAGCGCCTGGCTCTGGCCGATCCGCGAGACGAAGCGCAAGACCGGTCGGACGTTCTCGAACGTGCTCGCCCTGGCCGAGCAGTACCCCGACCTCCGGTTCGCCGCGTCGAGCGCGCAGCAGTACGCGTGGGTCAAGGAGCGCTACCCGGCGGTGTTCGAGGGGATCAAGGCCGCGATCGCCCGCGGACAGTGGATCGTCGTCGGCTCGCAGTGGATCGAGCCGGACGGCAACCTGCCCGGCGGCGAGGCCATGGTCCGGCAGATCACGCAGGGCCTCCGGTTCTTCGCCGACGAGCTCGGCGCCGACACCCACGGCATCTGGCTGCCGGACTCGTTCGGCTACACCGCAGCGTTCCCGCAGATCGCGAAGCTCGCCGGCCTCGACTGGTTCCTCACGCAGAAGCTGTCCTGGAACCAGACGAACACGTTCCCGCACCACACGTTCTGGTGGGAGGGCATCGACGGCTCCCGGATCTTCACGCACTTCCCGCCGATCGACACCTACAACTCGACGCTCGAGGGCGAGGAACTGCACCACGCCGTCCGGCAGTTCCGCGAGAAGGGCGCCGCGACGACGTCGCTCGTGCCGTTCGGCTACGGCGACGGCGGCGGCGGTCCGATCCGCGAGATGATGGAGCGGCAGCGCCGGGTCGAGTCGCTCGAGGGCTCGCCCCGCGTCGAGATCGAGCACCCGGACGACTTCTTCGCCCGGGCGCGCGACGAGTACCAGGACGCCCCCGTCTGGGTCGGCGAGCTGTACCTCGAGCTGCACCGCGGCACGTTCACGTCGCACGCCCGCGAGAAGCGCGGCAACCGCAGGGCCGAGCACCTGCTCCGCGAGGCCGAGCTGTGGTGGACGGCAGCGGCGCTGCAGGGCGCCGAGTACCCGTACGCGTGCCTCGACGAGCTCTGGCAGGCGACGCTGCTGCAGCAGTTCCACGACATCCTGCCCGGCTCCTCCATCCGCTGGGTGCACGAGGAGAACGAGGAGAGCTACCGGCGGAACCACGCCGAGATCGAACGGCTCATCGCCCGCGCGCTCACGCACCTCGGTGCGACCGGTGTGGTCGCGAACGCCGCCGACCACGACCGACACGAGCTCGTCGTCGACGACGACGGCACGCCGATCGGCGTCGTCGAGGCACGGGCGCACGCACTCTCCCCGCTCGCCGTCGTGGCACCGACGAACCCCGTCCGAGCGACGACGGACGCCGGCGGCACGGTCCTCGACAACGGCCGTGTCCGCGTCCACGTCGACCACGACGGGCTCGTGGACTCCATCCGCGACCTGGCGAACGACCGGGAACTCGTGCCGGCGGACCGCAGCGCGAACCTGCTGCACCTGCACGAGGACCTGCCGAACGCCTGGGACGCGTGGGACATCGACGCGCACTACCGGCACTCGGTGGTCGAGCTCCGCGGCGCCGAGTCCGTCGAGCTCGTCTCCGACGGCGACCTCCGCGCGACCGTCCGGGTCCGCCGGCGCTTCGGCGCCTCCGAGCTCGTGCAGACGATCGCGGTGCACGCCGACGACGTGCGGGTGCACCTCGGCGTCGAGGTCGAGTGGCAGGAGCGCGAGAAGCTGCTGAAGGCCTCGCTGCCGTTCGTCGTGCACGCTCAGCACCACAGCGCCGAGATCCAGTTCGGGCACCTCCGTCGGCCGACGCACACGAACACCTCGTGGGACGACGCCCGCTTCGAGGTCATGGCCCACCGCTGGGTGCACGTCGAGGAGCCGGGCTACGGCATCGGGGTCACGAACGCTGGCACCTACGGCCACGACGTCACCAGGCGGATCGGGTCGACCGGCGAGGTCGAGACCGAGGTCCGGCTCAGCCTGGTGCGCGGGGCGCAGTCCCCGGACCCGGAACAGGACCTCGGCCACCACACCTTCTCGTACGCCGTGCACCCCGGCGCGGACCTCGACGACGTCGTCGCGAGCGGGTACGACGAGAACCTGCCGCTCCGCGCGGTGTCCGGCGAGACGGCCGCGACGACCACACTGCCGGCACCGGCCGTGTCCTCGTCGTCCGGCGTGCGGGTCGAGTCGGTCAAGCTCGCCGACGACCGCTCGGGCGACGTGGTCGTCCGGCTGTACGAGGCGCTCGGCGCCCGGACCGACACCGTGCTGGCGCTGCGGATCGACGCCGCGTCCGTCGAGCAGGTCGACCTCCGCGAGCGCCCGATCGACGACGCACCGCGGTCCGCCCGGCACTTCGCCTGGGACGGTGGTGGGTCGGTCGCGCTCGGCCTGCGCCCGTTCCAGGTGGTGACGCTCCGGATCCGGCCGCGTCGCTGACGCACCGCCGTCCGGACGGGAGGCGCGGTGCCGCGTCCCCCGTCCGGTCGCGTCCGTCCGCGCGGCGTACTGTCCGGTCCATGCCCGCTCTCATCGACACGTTCACCCTGTCCAACGGCCTGCACATCCCGAAGATCGGCTTCGGCACCTGGCAGATCCCGTCCGGCGCCGACGCCTACGACGCCACGAAGGCCGCGCTCGACGCCGGCTACCGACACATCGACACCGCCCTGGCCTACGGCAACGAGGCCAGCGTCGGCGAGGCCGTCCGCGACAGCGGCATCCCGCGCGACGAGCTCTTCGTCACCACGAAGCTGCCGGCCGAGGTGAAGACCGCGTCCGGTGCCCGCGAGGCCTTCGAGGAGTCCAGCCGCAACCTCGACCTCGGTCACGTCGACCTGTACCTGATCCACGCGCCGTGGCCCTGGAGCGACATGGGCTCCGACCACCGGGACGGCAACGTCGAGGTGTGGAAGGTGTTCGAGGAGCTGTACGACGCCGGACGCACGAAGAGCATCGGTGTCTCGAACTTCGCCGTCGCCGACCTCGAGGACCTGCTCGGCCGCACCGACGTCGTCCCGCACGCCAACCAGATCCGCTGGTTCATCGGGAACACGCAGGCCGAGACCACCGCGTTCGACCGCGAGCACGACATCCTCACCGAGGGGTACTCGCCGCTCGCCACCGGCGGACTGCTCGACAACGAGCAGATCGCCGAGATCGCGGCGAAGTACGACAGGAGCGTCGCCCAGGTCGCGATCCGCTACCTGCTCGAGCAGGACGTGCTGCCGCTGCCGAAGTCGACCACGCCGTCGCGCATCGCCGCGAACGCGGACGTGGACTTCGCGCTGTCGGCCGAGGACGTCGCGGCGCTCGACGCGCTCGAGGGCACGACCGACTGACCCGCCCTCGTTCACGCGACCACATGACGAAACGGGAGGCCCGTGGCGGATCCGCCACGGGCCTCCCGTCCGTCGTCGCCGTCGCGCAACGTTTACATGCCGACGACCTGCGACACGAGACCGAAACAGCCGGGCAACGGGGACGACACAGCAGCGCAGAACACTGGTCGCACTACCTGTCACCCGACAGGTACTCCGCGAAAGGTCTGCAGCCATGCGCTCTCCCGAAGCACCGCTCCACGCACCCCGCGCCACGTCCAGCGTCGATGCCCAGGGCCTCGCCCGGCTCGGCTACGAGCAGGAACTCCACCGCGGGGTCGGCTCGTTCTCGTCCTTCGCCGCCGGGTTCTCCTTCGTCTCCATCCTCACCACGGTCTTCCAGCTCTTCGGGCTCGGGTTCGGACTCGGGGGCGCGGCGTTCTTCTGGGCGTGGCCGCTGGTCTTCGGCGGCCAGCTGCTCGTGGCGCTGAACTTCGCCCAGCTCGCCGCACGCTGGCCGATCTCCGGGGCGATCTTCCAGTGGTCGAGCCGGCTCGCCGGGCCGCGGTTCGGCTGGTTCACCGGCTGGACGATGATCATCGGGCAGGTCCTCACCGTCGCGGTGGCGGCCATCGCGGTGCAGGCCGTGCTCCCGGCGATCTGGAGCGGTTTCCAGATCGTGGGCGGTGCCGGTGCCGACCCGTCGCTGGCGTCCCCGACGGGTGCCGCCAACGCGGTCGTGCTCGGACTGGTCATGCTCGCCGTGACGACGATCGTCAACATCCTCAGCGTGCGGCTGATGGCCCGGGTGACGAGCTTCGGCGTGCTCGTCGAGATCGTCGGCGTCGTCGTGCTCATCGTCGCGCTGTTCCTGCTGCCGCACCGCTCCCCGACCGTGGTGTTCACGACCGAGGGGTACGCCGGCCCGACGAACGAGCCGTACGTCTGGGCCTTCCTGGCGTCGTCGCTGATGGCCGCGTACGTCATGGTCGGCTTCGACTCGGCGGGCGAGCTCGCCGAGGAGACGCACAACCCCCGGCGCACCACCCCGAAGACGATCATCCGCGCCCTGACCGTGTCGGGTCTCGGCGGCGGCCTGCTCATCATCGGTGCGCTCATCGCGGCGCCGAGCCTGACCGACGGCAAGCTGGCCACGCAGGGCCTCGCCTGGGTGATCACCTCGGCGCTCGGCGACGTGTTCGGCCGGCTGCTCCTCTGCACCGTGGCGGTCGCCGTGTTCGCGTGCACCCTGGCGGTGCAGACCGCCGGTGCCCGCATGGTCTTCTCGATGGCCCGTGAGCAGGCGCTGCCCTTCCACCGCACGCTCGCCCGCGTCTCGCCCCGCACGGGCACCCCGATCGCGGCGTCGATCGTCGTCGGGGTCGGCGCCGGGCTCGCCCTCGCGGTGAACATCGGGCAGTCCGCGATCTTCACCGCCCTCTCCAGCCTCTGCATCGCGATGCTCTACCTGGCGTACCTCGGCGTGACGGGCCCGCTGCTCGTCCAGCGCATCCGACTCCGCCGCACCGGGCTGCCGACCGGGGTGGACGAGGACGGCCGGCCGCTCTTCACGCTCGGCCGGTGGGGCATCCCGCTGAACGCCCTCGCCGTCGCGTTCCAGATCGGCATGGCGGTCAACCTGATCTGGCCCCGCCCGGAGATCTACGACCTCACCGGACACTCCTGGTGGCTGCAGTACAGCGCGCTGCTGTTCATCGGCGGCGTCCTCGTCGTCGGGTGGGCGTGGTCGTCGTGGCGGCACCGCGCACACGGGCCGATCACCCTCGCCGAGGTGCCGCACACCGCGCCGACCCCCGTCGAGGCCTGACCCCGGCGCCACCGGCGACCCCGCACCGCCAGCACCGCCAGCTCCACCCGCTCCACCCGCTCCACCCGCTCCACCGGAAGGAACCACCGTGCGTGACCTGCACCAGACCGACAGCGTGATCGCCTCGCGATCGGACGCCCGCGCCCAGGGCGGTGCGACCTCCGACTGGATGCCGTACCTGCCCGCGTCGTCGTCGCCGTTCGCCCCAGCGGGCGTCGACCCGGCCGGTCTGGTGTGGGCCGAGACCGTGGCACCGGGCGGGTACACGCACAAGGTGCTCGCCCGGGGGACGCGGATCCGCTTCGACGACCCGACGGGTGACGCGTGCGCGAACGTGCTCGTGTACAACGCGCTCGAACCGTGGGAGCGCCTCAACGTCGCGGACACGCAGAAGATCCCGTGGCAGGCGTACCTCGGCCAGGGCTCCCCGCTCCTCAGCGGCGACGGGCGGGTCCTGGCGAGCATCGTCGAGGACACCTCCGGCCACCACGACGCGTTCTGCGGCACGAGCACCGACGCCGGGAACGAGCGGAAGTACGGCGACGCAGCACCGGAGGGCCCGAGCCCGAGCGGGCGGTCGCTCCTCGCGAAGGCGGCGGCGAAGCACGGCCTGTCGAAGCGGGACATGCCGCCGAGCGTCTCGTTCTTCCGGGGTGTCCGCGTCGAGGCGGACGGCACGCTGACGCCCACGGGGAGCGCCGGACCGGACCGACACGTCACCCTCGTCGCCGAACTGCCGCTCCTCGTCCTCGTCGCGAACGTGCCGCACCCGATCGACCCGCGACCCGACTACACGGTCGGCCCGCTCCGCGTGCACGCCTGGCGCGGCGCCCCGACGACCGCTGCCGACGAGCGCTTCACCGCGACGCCGGAACTGCACCGCGCCTACCTGAACTCCATCGACTACGCGGAAGCACGAGGCTGCTGATGACCACCGCCACCACGACCTCCACCGTCCCGGTCGGCGCGGTCCACGCGCCGGACGTCCCCCTCGACCGGAGCGGCTCCCTCGTCGCCGGCACCGTCGTCCGCGACGACGACGTGGCCCCGCTCGCACCGTGGTCCGCCGTCGTCCGCGCGGGCGAGGTGCTCACGATCGTCGACGTCGGCGGCAACCAGAGCGCCGACTGCCTGGTCTACGACGCGCACGACCCCGACGAGCGCTACAGCGTTCCGGACACCCTCGCGGCGCAGGGCAACGCCTACGTCCGGACCGGCACCGTCCTCATGTCGAACGAGGGCCGCCCGCTGATGACCGTCGTCGGCAACGAGATCGACCGGCAGGACACCATCGGCGGCGCGTGCTCGAAGGAGTCGAACACGCTCCGCTACGGCCACCACACACAGTTCCAGCACGGCTGCCGCGAGAACTTCCTCGCCGAGGCCGGACGGCACGGCCTCGGCGCCCGGGACATCGTGTCGAACCTCAACTGGTTCATGAACGTCCCGGTCGAGGCCGACGGGGCGCTCGGCATCGTCGACGGCATGAGTGCCCCCGGCAAGCGCGTCGCCGTCCGTGCCGAGCGGGACGTCCTGGTGATCGTCTCGAACTGCCCGCAGATGAACAACCCGTGCAACGACTTCTCCTGCACCCCGCTGCGCATGATCGTGGTCCAGCCGTGACCGCCGCGCCCGACCCCACCGGGACCGACACCGTGACTCCCCCGCTCTCCACCGACACCGTCCTCGTCGCCAACCGCGGCGAGATCGCCCGCCGCGTGATCCGCTCCGCCAAGGCGCTCGGCATGCGTACCGTCGCCGTCTACTCGGACGCCGACCGCGCCGCCCCGCACGTCCGCGAGGCCGACGTCGCCGTCCGGCTCGGTCCGGCCCCGGCGCGCGAGTCGTACCTGAGGATCGACGCCGTCGTCCAGGCCGCGATCGACACCGGCGCGGGACTCGTGCACCCGGGCTACGGCTTCCTGTCCGAGAACACCGAGTTCGCCGCGGCGTGCGAGGCCGCCGGCATCCGCTTCGTCGGCCCGACCGCCGAGCAGATCGTCCGGTTCGGCGCGAAGCACACCGCCCGTGAGCTCGCCGCGGCAGCCGGCGTCCCGATGCTCGCCGGCACCGGGCTGCTGGACAGCGTCGAGGACGCCGTCCTGCAGGCGGAGCGCATCGGCCTGCCGGTCATGCTCAAGGCCGCCGGTGGCGGCGGCGGGATCGGCATGCAGGCGTGCGCGACGCTCGACGAGGTCCGCGAGGCGTACGCGAGCGTCGAGCGCACCGCGTCGGCCGCCTTCGGCTCGGCCGGGATCTTCCTCGAACGGCTCGTCCGGCCGGCCCGCCACGTCGAGGTCCAGCTCTTCGGCGACGGCGAGGGCCGCGTCGCCGTGATCGGCGACCGCGACTGCTCGCTCCAGCGCCGCAACCAGAAGGTCATCGAGGAGGCCCCGGCCCCGGCGCTCCCCCGCCGGGTCCGGGAGGAACTGCACGCGTCCGCCCGTCGGCTCGCCGAGAGCGTCGGGTACCGCAGCGCAGGGACGGTCGAGTTCGTCTACGACCCGGTCCGCGAGGAGGCGTCCTTCCTCGAGGTGAACACGCGGCTGCAGGTCGAGCACCCGGTGACCGAGGAGGTCTTCGGCGTCGACCTCGTCGAGCTCATGCTGCGCCTGGCCCGCGACGGGGCGGTCGGCATCGACGACGACGTCTTCGACCGCGCGTGGACCCCGACCGGGTTCGCCGTCGAGGCCCGCGTCTACGCCGAGGACCCGGCGAAGGGGTCCCTGCCCTCGAGCGGCCTCGTGACGCAGGCGGTGTTCCCCGAGCGTGACGGCGTCCGCGTCGACGGCTGGGTGGAGACCGGCTCCGAGGTCTCCGCCTTCTACGACCCGATGCTCGCGAAGGTCATCGCCACCGGCGAGACCCGGGACGACGCACTCGACCTGCTCCGGGACGCCCTCGCCGACACCCGAGTCGACGGCATCGTGACGAACGCCGGGCTGCTCCGCTCCCTCACCGACGACCTCGAGCTCCGGACCGCGACGCACTCCACCTCGACGCTCGACGAGACCGAGGACCCTGACCCCCGGATCGACGTCGTCACCCCCGGCACCATGACCATGATCCAGGACCTGCCCGGCCGGGTCGGGTACTGGCAGGTGGGCGTCCCGCCGAGCGGCCCGTTCGACGCGGCGTCGTTCGCCGAGGCGAACCTCGTGGTCGGCAACCCCGAGGGTGCTCCGGCGCTCGAGGTCACCGCCACGGGCCCGACGCTCCGCTTCTCGGCGAGCGCCGTCGTCGCGGTCACGGGCGCACCGCTGCCGGTCGTGCTCGACGGCGAGCCCCTGGCGCTGTGGGAGCCGATCGAGGTGCAGGCGGGTCAGACCCTCGCGCTCGGCACGGCTGCCGGACCGGGACTCCGGAGCTACCTGGCGGTCCGCGGCGGCTTCGACGTCCCGACGTACCTCGGCTCCACCGCGACCTTCACGCTCGGCGGGTTCGGCGGTCACGCCGGTCGTGCCCTGCTCGCCGGTGACGTCCTGCGTCCCGGTTCCCCGGACTCGGACGCCCCGCACCCGGCCTTCCCCGCCGGTAGCCGGCTCGGCCTGGTCGGCGGTCCGACCCCAGCCGACCGGCGGACCGCGCTCACCGACACGTGGGAGGTCGCCGTCACCGAGGGGCCGCACGCGGCGCCGGACTTCTTCACCCGCGCCGACCTCGACGTGTTCTACGCCACCGACTACGTCGTGCACCACAACTCCGCCCGCACCGGCATCCGGTTGATCGGTCCCCGGCCCGGCTGGGCTCGGACCGACGGCGGCGAGGCAGGACTGCACCCGTCGAACATCCACGACACCCCGTACGCGGTGGGGGCGATCGACTTCACCGGGGACACCCCGATCGTCCTCGGGCCGGACGGCCCCTCGCTCGGCGGCTTCGTCTGTCCGGCGGTGGTCGCCAGCGGCGACCTGTGGAAGCTCGGTCAGCTCCGACCGGGTGACACCGTGCGGTTCGTCCCGGTGCGCGAGGCCGACGCGGCCGCGCTCGAGGCGAACCGCGCCTCCCGGACCGTCCCCCGCACCGGCGGCGACGGCGACGACGGGGTGATCGCGCGTCTGGACGCGACCGACGCCCGCCCGGGCGTCGCGTACCGACGCGACGGCGACGACAACGTCCTCGTCGAGTACGGCGACATGACGCTCGACATCGCGCTGCGGATGCGCGTGCACGCGCTCATGACGAAGCTGCAGGAGGAGGCGCCCCGCGGCGTCCTCGACATCACCCCCGGCATCCGGTCGCTGCAGGTGCACACCGACGCGAGCGTGCTGAAGGCGAGCACGATGGCGGGCCTCCTCCGCGAGCTCGAGGACGAGATCCCGCCGACCGACCAGCTCGTCGTGCCGTCCCGCACCGTGAAGCTGCCGCTGTCGTGGGACGATCCCGCGACCCGGCTGGCGATCGAGCGGTACATGGCGGGGGTCCGCGACGACGCGCCGTGGACCCCGTGGAACATCGAGTTCATCCGGCGGATCAACGGGCTCGACAGCGTCGACGACGTGTTCCGCACGGTCTTCGACGCGAGCTACCTCGTGCTCGGGCTCGGCGACGTGTACCTCGGTGCGCCGGTCGCCACGCCGCTCGACCCCCGGCACCGCCTCGTCACCACGAAGTACAACCCGGCACGCACCTGGACGGCCGAGAACTCGGTCGGGATCGGCGGCGCGTACCTGTGCATCTACGGCATGGAGGGGCCGGGCGGGTACCAGTTCGTCGGCCGCACCGTGCAGATCTGGAACCGGTTCCGCCGCGGCGGCCTGTTCCAGGAGGACCCGTGGGCGCTCCGCTTCTTCGACCGCATCGAGTGGTACCCGGTCTCCGCCGAGGAGCTCCTCGACCTGCGCGCCGAGACCGACGCGGGACGCGGGGACTTCGAGACCGTCGACGGCGAGTTCTCGATCGCGTCCTACAACCGGTTCCTCAGCGACAACGCGGGGTCGATCGCCGACTTCCGGGCGCAGCAGGCCCGCGCGTTCGACGAGGAGAAGGAGCGGTGGCGGGCATCGGGCGAGTTCGACGTCCGCGACGAACCCGCCGTGGTGCTGCCGGACGAGGTCGTCCTGCCGGCCGGTGCGACCGCGGTGACGGCGCCGTTCACGTCGACCGTGTGGCAGGTGGACGTCCGGCCGGGCGACCGGGTGGACGAGGGCCAGAAGCTGCTCGCGGTGGAGGCGATGAAGATGGAGTCGATGGTGCACGCACCGGTGGAGGGGCACGTGTTGGAGGTCTACATCAAGCCGGGCGACCAGGTCGCACCCGGGCAGGTCCTCGCCGCGATCGGAGCCGCAGCGTGAGCGGCGGCGTGAGCGGCGGCGTGAGCGGCGGCGTGAGCAGCGGCCGGGACGGCGCGGGCCGGGGTGGCGACCACGTGGTCGCCCGCGTGCACGCCGCCTTCGACCGGATCGACGCGGTCGACCGTCCCGAGGTGTGGATCACCCTGCGCGACCGGGCCGACGTGGTCGCCGAGGCATCGGCCGTCGATCCGGCCCTGCCGCTCGCCGGCATGCTCTTCGCTGTCAAGGACAACATCGACGTCGCCGGGCTCCCCACCACCGCCGCCGCGCGCTCCTTCGCGTCCACACCCGCCGCGGACGCCACCGCCGTCGCACGACTCCGGGCTGCCGGGGCGGTCGTCGTCGGCAAGACCAACCTCGACCAGTTCGCGACCGGCCTCGTCGGCACCCGGTCGCCCTTCGGCGCCGTCCGGAACGCCTGGGACCCCACCCGGATCTCCGGCGGGTCCTCGAGCGGGTCCGCCACCGCCGTCGCACTCGGGACGGTCGACTTCGCGCTCGGCACCGACACCGCCGGCTCCGGACGCGTCCCGGCAGCGCTGAACCACCTCGTCGGGGTGAAGCCCACGAAGGGGCTCGTCCCGAACACCGGCGTCGTCCCCGCCTGCCGGTCGCAGGACTGCGTGACCGTGTTCGCCCGCTCGCTCGACCTCGCCCGGACCGTGGCCGAGCTGATGGCGGGGCCGGACGGCTCCGACCCGCTCGCCCGGCCGGACGCCGCACTGGCCGACGGCTCCCTCGTGGTCCTGCCCCCGGTGCCGCGCATCGCGGTGCCGCTGCCGACGCAGCTCGAGGGACTCGCGCCCGGGTGGGCGGCGGCGTTCGACCGTGCCGTCGACCGGTTCCGCGCCCTCGGGCACGAGGTCGTCGAGGTCGACATCGCCCCGCTCCTCGACGCCGCGACGCTCCTGTACGACGGCGCGTTCGTCGCCGAGCGGTACGCGGCGGTCGGGGCCCACATCGAGGCGAACCGTGACCGGATCGGCGAGGACCTCGACCCCACGGTGGCCGCGATCGTCCTCGGCGGCGCGACGCCGACGGCCGCGGCGCTCTTCGCCGACCAGGAGCGCCTCGACGCCCTCGGTGCCAGGGGCCGCACGCTGCTCGACGGCACGACGGCGCTCCTCACCCCCACCACCACCTGGCACCCGACCCTCGACGAGGTCGCTGCGGACCCGGTCGGTGCGAACAGCCGGATGGGTCGGTACACGAACTTCGCGAACCTCCTGGACATGGCGTCCCTCGCGGTGCCGGCCGGCTTCGTGGACGGGCTGCCGTTCGGCGTCATGCTGACCGGACCGGCGTTCACCGACCGCCGTCTGGCGGCACTCGCCGCGGCCTTCGCCGCCCCGACCGTCGACCTCCTCGTCGTCGGCGCGCACCTGCGGGACCAGCCCTTGAACGGGCAGCTGGTCGCCGCCGGCGGCACGTTCGTCCGCGCGGCGCGCACCGCCCCCGACTACCGGCTGTACGCCCTCGACACGGTGCCCCCCAAGCCGGGGCTGGTCCGGTCGGGCGCCGGTGCTGCGGGCGGAGTGCGGTCGGAGGACGGCAGCACGGCGCCGTCCGGGATCGCCGGCGAGGTCTGGCGGCTGCCGGCCGCCGGCTTGGGGACGTTCGTCGCTGCGCTCCCCGCACCGATGGCGATCGGCTCCGTGACGCTCGACGACGGGTCGGACGTCACCGGCTTCACGGTCGAGGCGCACGCCGTCGCGGGTGCCGAGGACATCACGCACCACGGCGGCTGGCGTGCGTACCGCGAGATGGTGGCCCGGGAGCACACGGCCCGGGAGCACGCGTGACGGCCGGCTGCGAGGATGGGGCCATGTCCTCCGACGACCGGCCCACCCGACTCGGCAGGCCACGAGCGGTCCCGGACACCGCGTCCGGGCTGAGCCCCCGCGACCAGATCCTGGACGCCGCCGCGGCGCTGTTCGTCGAGAACGGCTTCAGCGCCACCTCGACCCGGGCGATCGCGGAGCGGGTCGGCATCCGACAGGCCTCGCTGTACTACCACTTCGCCGGCAAGGACGAGGTGCTCGTCGAGCTGCTCACGACCTCGGTCCGCCCGAGCCTCGACGTGGTCCGCGGCCTCGAGGAGCGGGTCCCCGGGACCGTCTCCGCCGCCGGCGCCCTCGCCGCCCTGGTCCTCATCGACATCGACACGCTCGCACGGACGCCCCACAACATCGGCACGCTCTACATGCTCCCCGAGGTGCAGGGGGACCGGTACGCCGGCTTCCGCGCCGACCGGCAGGAGCTGCAGGACACCTACGGGCGGCTCGGTGCCCGGGCGGCGAGCGAGGACGTCCGGCGATCGGTCACGGCCGAGCGTCTGGGCGGCGTCCTCATCCAGCTCGCCGAGACGGTCATCCAGCTCCGCCGCACCCGCGACGTGGACGACCAGGACCGCGAGCTGCTCACCGACACCTGCCTCCGCGCGTGCGGGCTCGACGCCGATGCCGTCGCCGGCGCACGCCGGGACGCCGACGCGCTGCTCGCCGCAGCCGCCGTCTGACCCCGCCCGACCGGACCCGATCCCCGACCCGCCGACCCGCTCCCCGAGGACCCGATCATGACCGCCAACGCCCCCGCACCCGTGCCGACCACCGCCCTGCGCCCGTTCGCCGACGTCCTGCTCCCCCGGACCGCGCTGGTCAGCACCGCGCTCGTCGTCGGTGGCGCGCTGCTGACCGCCGGCGCCGCCCAGGTGTCCGTCCCGCTCTGGCCGGTGCCGGTCACCGGGCAGACCCTCGCCGTCCTCCTCGTCGGGAGCGCGCTCGGCTCCCGACGCGGCGCCCTGTCGATGCTCGTCTACGCGCTGCTCGGCGTCGTCGGTCTGCCCGTCTTCGCCGAGGGCGCCGCCGGACCGGGCGTCCTGCTCGGCCCGACCGGGGGCTACGTCGTCGGGTTCATCGCCGCCGCGGCCCTCGTCGGACGGATCGCCGAGCGCTTCGGCGGCCGCCGGTTCACCGCGGCGCTGCTGTCCTTCGTGCTCGGCACCGTCGTCACGTTCGGCGCCGGCACGGCCTGGCTCGCGATCGCCCTCGGGCTCGACCTGCAGCACGCCCTCGCGTACGGCCTGTACCCGTTCGTCATCGGCGAGCTGGCCAAGGCCATGATCGGCGCCGGTGTGGTCGCCCTCGGCTGGCACGCGGCGGGCCGTCGTCGCGACGCGGACCAGCGCTGATCGCGCGGTCGCGTCGCGGACCAGCGCTCTGTGCACGGCGGGAACAGACCACAGCCCTCGCCGGTTGCACCACACGGTGCCGCAGCCAGCGGTACTCCCGACACCAGGAGGCCACCATGACCACCACCGAAACCGCCATCCTCGCCGGCGGGTGTTTCTGGGGAGCGCAGCAGCTCCTCCGTCGCCGTCCCGGTGTGATCAGCACGCGCGTCGGCTACTCCGGCGGCGACACCCCGAACGCCACCTACCGCAACCACGGCGACCACGCCGAGGCGGTCGAGATCGTCTTCGACCCGTCCCAGATCTCCTACCGCGAGCTGCTCGAGTTCTTCTTCCAGATCCACGACCCGTCGACGAAGGACCGCCAGGGCAACGACGTCGGCCGTGCCTACCGCTCGGCCGTGTTCCCCACGTCCGACGAGCAGCGCCAGGTCGCCCTCGACACCATCGCCGACGTGGACGCCTCCGGCATCTGGCCGGGCAAGGTCGTCACCGAGGTCGAGCCGGCCGGTGACTTCTGGGAGGCCGAGGAGGAGCACCAGGACTACCTCGAGAAGCACCCGCACGGGTACACGTGCCACTTCGTGCGCCCGGGCTGGACGCTCCCGCGCCGCGACGAGACGGCCGCAGCGGTCTGATCGTCGCGGTCACGCTGATCGCGTGACCACGTGCAGGACAGGAGGCGCGGTGCCGGCTGGCACCGCCCCTCCCGTGTGTCCCCGGTCGCGTCGACGGCCCTAGCGCGACCCGCCGAGCCGTTCCAACCAGTCCGCGGGCAGGCGGTCCGCCGGCCCGGGGACCGACTGGTCCACGGGGTGGCTCGTCGGCGCCTGGAGCTCGACGCCCTCGAACGTGGACCGGTCGCGGTAGTCGTACGCCCACGTCTCACCGGGCTCGTAGCTCTGGATGACCGCGTGCCCGGTCGCCTCCCAGTGCCGGGTGGCGTGGGTGTCCAGCGAGTCGTCGCAGCACCCGACGTGGCCGCACGCGGCACACCGGCGCAGGTGCACCCACCAGGACCCGGTGGCGTCGCACTCGACGCACCCGTCGCCGCTGGGCGCGACCAGGGGGTCGATCATGTCGCTGTCGTCGGTCATGTCGCTCATCCTGCCCGGCTCAGCCGCGCGGCACCAGGGCCTCGATCGCTGCGAGCTCCTCGTCCGTCAGCGGCGCACCCTCGAGCGCGTCGAGCGTCCCGTCGAGCTGTCGGACGCTCGACGCCCCGACGAGCGCGGACGTGACCGCCGGCTGCCGGAGCACCCACGTGATCGCGAGCTGCGCGAGCGTCTGCCCGCGCGACACGGCGATCTCGTTCAGGGCCCGCGCCGTCGTCAGGTACGCGTCGTCGATGCGGTCTGCGCCGAACCACCGGCCCTCGGCCGCACGCGACCCGACCGGCACCGAGCCGTCGAGGTAGCGGTCCGTCAGCAGCCCACCGGCCAGCGGGGAGAACACGATCGCGCCGGTCCCCAGACGGAGCAGCTCGTCGAAGAGGCCGTCCTCGGGCGCGCGGTCGAACATGTTGTAGCGCGGCTGGTGGATGAGCAGGTGGATGTTCTCGGCGGCGAGCGCCTCGGCCGCGGCGGCCGTCTGCGCCGGGTCGTGGTTCGAGATGCCGGCGTAGAGCGCCTTGCCGGACCGGACCGCGGTCACGAGGGCGCTGACGGTCTCCTCGATCGGCGTCTCGGGGTCCGGCCGGTGCGAGTAGAAGACGTCGACGTACTCGAGCCCGAGCCGTCCGAGGGACTGGTCGAGCGACGCCAGCATGGACTTCCGGGACCCCCAGTTGCCGTAGGGGCCGGGCCACATGTCGTAGCCGGCCTTGGTGGACACCACGAGCTCGTCGCGGAACGGGCGGAGGTCCGACCCGAGGATGCGACCGAACTGCTCCTCGGCGGCTCCGGGCGGCGGGTCGTAGTTGTTCGCCAGGTCGAAGTGCGTGATCCCGCGGTCGAACGCGTGCAGCACGATGTCCCGCTGCGTCGTGAGCGCCCGGTCGGTGCCGAAGTTGTTCCACAGCCCGAGGGAGATCCGGGGCAGCAGCAACCCGCTCCTCCCCACGCGCTGGTACGGCAGCCGCTCGTAGCGGTCGTCGGCGGGGCGGTGGACGTCAGGCATCGTTGCTCGATCCGGTTCGTGAGGGGGTGGTGGGTCCGGGATCGACGCTAGCGGACCGCGGACGCGACCCGGTGACGGACGGGAGGGACGGTGCGGGCCCGCCCCGCGCCTCCCGTCCGTCACGTGGTGCGTCCACCGCCGGACGCGCGCCGTCCGCGCGGTCGGGGGCCGCTACGCCGTTCCGGCGTCGCGGGAGACCTCGTCGTGCGCGTCGTCCTCGCGGCGGATCCGCAGCAGGCTGGCGCCGGTCGCCACGCCCATCGCCACGACGATCACGAGCAGCGACACCACCGTGCCGATCTCGGGCGCCCACTCCACGTGCTCGCCGCCGTTGATGAAGGGCAGCTCGTTGCCGTGCAGGGCGTGCAGCACGAGCTTCACACCGATGAACGCGAGGATCGCCGCGATCCCGTACTTGAGGTAGACCAGCCGCTCGAGCAGCCCGCCGAGCAGGAAGTACAGCTGCCGCAGGCCCATCAGGGCGAAGACGTTCGCGGTGAACACGATGAACGCGCTCTCGGTGATGCCGAAGATCGCCGGGATCGAGTCGAGGGCGAAGAGCAGGTCGGTCGTCCCGATCGCGATGAGGACCACCAGGAGCGGGGTGAAGTGCCGGGCGCCGTCCTGCACGACGCGGAACTTCATGCCGTCGTACGTGTCCGTGATGCGCACGCGCTTCCGGAGCAGCCGCACGATGAGGCTGTCCTTGTCGTCGTCCTCGTCCTCGCCGCGGAGCTGCTGGATCGCCGTCCAGATCAGCCACGCACCGAAGAGGTAGAAGATCCACGAGAAGTCCTCGATCAGCCGGGCGCCGAGCAGGATGAAGACGCCGCGCAGGACCAGCGCGATGATGATGCCGAGCATGAGCACCTCCTGCTGGATCGTCTTCGGCACGGAGAACCGGGCCATGAGGATCACGAACACGAAGAGGTTGTCGATGCTCAGGCTGTACTCGGTGAGCCAGCCCGCGAGGAACTGCCCCGCTGACTCCCCGCCGGCGAAGACGAACATCGCGACGGCGAACAGGAGGGCGAGGCCCACGTAGAGGCCCACCCACACGCCGGACTCCTTGAGCGTCGGCACGTGGGGACGCCGGGCCACGACGAGCAGGTCGGCGAGCAGGATCGCCACGATGACGATCAGGGAGCCGACTTCGAACACGGCCGGGAGCTCGAGCATCCGGGGCCTTTCCTGGTTGTGCGGGAGGGGAGCCCGTCAAGCCTCGCACGCCGGGAGCACCGGGGTTCTCCGGCGGCGTCAGGTCGAGTCGCGGACGACCAGACGCGCCGGGCTCGTGAACTCGACGCGGGCGCGGTCGTCGCCGGCGATGCGCGCCACCAGCAGGTCGACCGCGGTGCGGGCCATCAGGTCGTGGTCCGGGTCGATGCTGGTGAGGGACGGCGTCGTGTAGTCGGCCTCCTCGACGTCGTCGAAGCCGATGACCTTCACCTGCCCCGGGACGTCCACGCCCGCGTCCGCGAGGCCGCGCAGCGCACCGATGGCGACCGTGTCCGTGATGCAGAAGACCCCGTCGAACTCGGTCCCGGCGGCGAGGAGCTGTGCCACGCCCGCTCGTCCGCCCGCCATCGTGAAGTCCGCTATCCGCACGTGGCGGCGGGGATCGAGGGTCAGGCCGGCGTCCTGCAGGGCCTGTCGGTAGCCGACCGCACGGAGCGCGGACACCGAGATCTCGTCGTCGCCGTCGTCACCGTCGAGGAAGGCGATCCGTCGGCATCCGCGCTCGATGAGGTGTTCGACGGCGATGCGCCCACCGTCCTGGTTCGCCATCGCGACGTGGTCGACCGGTCCGTCGAAGATCCGCTCGCCCAGGATGACGACCGGCTGGTCCACCCGGAGCAGGTCGGCGTCGGCCGGACCGAGGCCGACGGTGCTGAGGATGAGCCCGTCGTACATGCGGTTCCGTGAGCGCCCCAGGGCGTCGATCTCCCCCGAGCGCTGGGCCCCGGTCTGCTCGATCAGCACCTGGAGGTTGTGCCGGGCCGCCTCACGGATGATCCGGGCGGCGAGCTGCCCCCAGTACGGACGGTCGATCTCGGCGACCGCGAGTCCGATGGTCGACGTCCGACCGGCACGCAGGTTCCGGGCGGCGACGTTCACCCGGTACCCGAGGTCGTCCATCGCCCGGACCACCTTCGCCCGGGTCGACGGTCGGACGTGCGGACGGTCGTTGATGACGTTCGACACCGTCATCGCGGACACCCCGGCCGTGCGCGCCACGTCCTGGATGGTCACCACGTCGTCCTCCTCGTCCGGGTCCATCTTGGCGCAGTCGACCGGGACCGTGGCGACGTGGCGCCCGGTCGTGTCCGTCCGACCCGTCAGCCGGCCGCGGCGATCCCGAACGCGTCGACGAGCCGGTCGAGCTCGTGCTGGTCGATCGACAGGACGGAACCGTGCTTCACCCCGGGCGGCAGGACGGTCCCCGGGACGTGCTCCCAGCGGCCTCGGGCGGGGTCGTGGGACCGGAAGAGCTGGTACCCGCGGAAGGTGAACTCGTCGATGAAGAGCCACGCGCCGTCGCCGACCGGGTCCGCGAACACCGCCGGGCCCTCGCCACGCCGGAGCACCCCGGCGCCGATCCGGTCGACGACGTCGGTGAAGCAGGGATCGTCCCGCACGCTCCCGGACTCCTGCCGCACGAACTGCACCGCCCGCGCGGGATCGTCCGTTCGGGCGTCCGCAGCGAACCGCTGCACCGACCCGCCCAGCTGCAGGAACGCGACGTCGATGACGTCGTGTCCGGGGTCGAGGTAGACCTCGGCGGGCTCGAAGGACCGGAAGTCCCGGGTGCGGGCGACGAACATGCGCTGGTGGGTCGCCGTCGTCCGGTCGCTGCCGGCCGGGTGGACCGACGACGCGAAGTACACCTGCCAGGAGCCGTCCGGGAGCGGGTACGCCTTCGGTGCCCACGCGTTGCCGGCGCCCGGGACGGCGATCGGGACGAGGTCCGGTCCGGTCCAGTCCACGAGGTCGACGCTCTCCCAGACGAGGACACCGGTGGACCCGTGGCGGACCGCCCGGTCCCAGTCGGCGGCGTCGGTGGTCCGGAGGTCCGTCGCGATGAGGACGAACCGCGCACCGTCGCGGACGAGGAACGGGTCGCGGGCACCGTGCTCGCCGACGGTGCTCGCGAGGATCGGTCGCCACCCGGCGAGGGGATGCCAGTGGGTCGGCTCGTCACCGATCGCCACCGCGAAGCGCACCTGTTCGTTGCCGTCGCGGTGGTCGTCGTCGGTGAACGATGCCATGAGCCATCCGGCGTGCCGTCGGCCGGTCATGCCGCGCTCCCGGCGACGACGGCGTCGCGCGTCGGTCGGGGCACGCCGCGGTCGACCATGCCGGCGAGCGGGTGTGCGCCCACGTCGTCCCGGTCGACCACGAGGACGTCCGACTCGACGCGGACCGATGCGAAGTGGACCGCGCTCTCCCGCGTCCCCGGTCCGCCGGGGTGGGTGAAGTAGACCAGCACGCCGTGCGGCTGACCCGACGCCGCGACGACGACCGAGGCGTGGTGGCCGATCTCGGTGTCGTCCGGTGCGCGGCCGGGACGGTCGAGCACGAGTCCTCCGCCGGTTGACTGGCGAGTCCACTGCCGCGCGTCCGGCGAGCGGTGGACGGCGAGTCCACGCCACTCGTCGGTGACCATCCACCACCACCGACCGAGCCGGAACACCACGGGCCCCTCGTGCGGCGGCGTGGCCGGGACCGCGACGCCCTCGTGCGTCCAGGTGACGAGGTCGGCGCTGCTCGCGACGACCGTGCAGCTGCCCCGGTGTTCGTCCTTGGCCCACAGCCGCCACCGTCCGTCGTCGCACCGCGCCACGCAGGCGTCGATGACCCGGTCGGACCGGAGGTCGACCGTGCCCACACGTTCCCACCGCTCGAGGTCGCGGCTCCGGAACTCGACCACGTGCCCGGACGCACCGTCCCAGGAGGACGGCACGCCGTCGACCACGGTGAGGAACATCCGCCACCCGTCGTCGACGCGGACCACCTCGGGCGCCCAGCAGGTGTCGGCATCGGGCAGCCCGTGTGCCGCACCACGGTCCGACCAGGTCGCGCCGTCGTCGTCGCTCGTCGCGATGCCGATGCTGCTCCCGTGCACCCACCGGACGCCGGGTCCGTCGTCGTGCGGACGACGGAGCGTCGTGAACATCCACCACCGGCCGGTCGACGGGTCGTGCACCAGGGTCGGGTCGGTCGCACCGGACTGCGGTGTCCGCAGGATCCCGGCGCTCATCCCTTCGTCGCTCCGGCCACGAGCCCGCTCACGATCTGCCGCTGGGCGACGACGAAGAAGACGACCATCGGGATGAGCACGATCACGCTCAGCGTCATGAAGACCGGCCAGTTCGTCGTGAACTGCCCCACCGCCGAGTACACCTGCAACACGAGCGTCTGCTTCTGCGGCGAGTTGATGAAGACGTTCGGCGTGATGAAGTCGTTCCAGACCCACATGGTCTGGAAGACCCCGACCGTCACGAGGATCGGACGGATCAGCGGCAGGACGACCGACCAGTAGACGCGGAACGCACCCGCACCGTCGATCCGCGCCGCCTCGAAGAGCTCCGTCGGGATGGTGCGCATGTACCCGATGATGAGGAAGTAACAGAAGATCGCGCCCGCGGCGTACATCACGACGAGCCCGTTGAGCGAGTCGACGAGCCCGGCGCCGGCGAGCATCCGGTAGAGCGGGATGAGCGTGGCCTGCCCAGGGACGAGGAACGCGATGACGAGGACCACCCCGACCGCCGTGGTGAGGCGACCGCGGCCGACCAGGACCCCGAAGGCCGCCATCGACCCGATCAGGAGCATCACAGCGATCGACGCGACGGTGACGTAGAGCGTGTTGACGAACGACTGCACGATCGGCAGGGTCTGGAAGACGGTCACGTAGTTGGACAGGTCGAACGAGCTCGGGAGTGCGAGCGGGCTCTGTGCCGTCTGCTGCTGCGTCTTCAGGGTGTTGACGAGGATGTAGTAGAACGGCAGTGCCACGACGGCCGCGATGGGGATCATCACGACGCTGAGGACGATGCCTCTGCTCTGCTTCACGAGAACCGTGCCTCCAGACGGCGCGAGACAGCGAGCTGCGCCACGATGATGATGCCGACGGCGAGCAGGAACAGGACGCTGAGCGCCGACGCCCGACCGATGTCGGACTGCGCGATCCCGTTCTCGATGATCGCCTGGGTGAGGGTCCGCGTCGCGAACCCCGGCCCGCCCTTCGTCAGGGTGAAGGGCAGGTCGTAGACCTTGAGGCCACCGGTGAGCAGGAGCAGCGAGCTCACCGAGACGGCCGGGGTCAGCAGCGGGAGTGTCAGGTAGCGGAACTCCTGCAGACGACCGGCTCCGTCGATCTTCGCCGCCTCGAACAGGTCCGAGGGCATCGCCTGCAGGTAGGCCAGGTACAGCACGGCGTGCCAGCCGACCTGTGCCCAGACCGCGACGATGATCACGCTGAGCTGCGCCAGGGTCTCGTCGGACAACCACGGGATCGGAGCGGCACCGAAGGCACCGATGATCGAGTTGATCACGCCCGACCCGAGCGGGTTGAAGATGAAGCCCCAGACGAGGCCGAGGATCGCGACGCTCGGCACCGCCGGGAAGAAGAACACCGAGCGCACGAAGTTGCGGCCGAAGAACCGTCGGTTGAGGACCAGCGCGAGCGGGATCGCCAGCACCGTGACGACGACCGTCGTCGCCACCGCGTAGAGCAGCGTGAAGCCGAGGGCCTGCACCATCGACGAGTCGTTCCAGATGCTGACGTAGTTCTTCAGCCCGACGAAGCTCGGGTTCTGGACGTAGCCGTTATAGTCGGTGAAGCTGTACCAGATCGACTGGCACATCGGCACCGCGTACAGCACGACGAAGACGAGGATGATCGGGAGCACGAACCACGTGCTCTCCATCCGGGTGAGGGCTCGCCGGAACCACCGACCGGTACGGACCGACGGGGCGGCCGAGCGGGTCTCGCGTGGCTGCGCGAGCGTTGTGACGTTGACCATGGGTACCTTCCCGAGTCGAGCCGGTGCGCGGGGCGGCCGGTCGGCCACCCCGCGCGGTCGGCTACTTGACGCTCTGCAGTTTCTGGTCGAGTCCTTCGGTCACGTCCTTCGGCGAGATCTTGCCGGCGATCAGCTGCTGCAGCAGTGCGGTCGCCTGCGTCGACATCACGTCGCTGTGGTCTGGCCAGCTGACGGCGGGCAGGTAGAAGTCGCCCTTCCGCACGGCCGAGGTCATCTGGTCCAGCGAGGCGTCGAGCTTCGGTTGGAAGTCGGCGGTCGTCGTGATCGCGGCCGTCTGCTTCTGGAAGACCTCCACGCCCTCCTTGCTCTGCAGGAACGAGACGAACTTCTCCGCGGCGACCGGATCCTTCGCCTTCGCGTTGATCGCGTAGCCGGGAGCCACGGCACCCGCCCAGTACGCCGTGCCGTCGGGGGTCGGCACCGGCCAGTACTCGAGGTCGAGGTCCGGCGCGGACTGCTGGATCCCGCCGAGCGCCCACGACCCGGTCCCGATCATGGCGACCTTGCCCTGCTCGAACTGCTGCGTCACCTGGTCACCGGTGAGACCGGCGACGCTCCGCGACTCCAGCCCCTGGTCGAAGAGCTCGCTCCACGCCTTCACGCTCGGCGTCCACGTCTTCTCGAACGTGGTCTTCCCGGACCAGATCTGGTCGTCCATCTTCCCGCCGAGGGAGGCGTTCTCCGCGCCGACGAGGGCCGCGAGCGACACCGGCATGCCGTCGCCGCCCTCGTAGAACGGGGTGATCCCGGCTGCCTTGAGCTTCTTGCAGAGCGCGAGGAAGTCGTCCCACGTGGCCGGGGCCGAGGTCGCGCCGACCTTCGCGAGCAGCTGCTTGTTCACGAGCAGGCCGCCGCCCCACGACGACGTCGCGGCACCGTAGAGCTTGCCGTCCTTCGTGTAGGTGGCCTTCGCCGCGTCGGCGAGGTTGCCGGTCCAGGACTCCTTGCTGAGGTCCTTCGCGAAGCCGCCGTTCATGATCTGCGTCTTGTTCTCCGCAGTGATGATGAAGACGTCCGGTGCGGTGCCCGAGCCGAGCAAGGTCTGGAGCTTCTGGATGTACTGCGGGACCGGGGGCGCGTAGGACAGGTTCGCCGTGTACCCGGGGTTGGCCTTCTCGAACGCTGCGACGACCGGCTTCATCGTCGCGGCGTTGTCCCACGACAGGAAGGTGACGGTCTTCGAGCCGGAGTCGGCGCTGCTCCCGGCGGAGCAGCCGGTCAGGGCCGCGGTGACGGCGCCGACGGCGAGCATCGCCGTGATGCTCCGCCGGAGCGCCCGGCGGCGGGGGTGTGTGCGGTGGACGAGCGTCATTGCTGCATCTCTCTTTCGTGTGGTGTTCGGGGCTGGAGCAGGACGTCAGACGAGCTCGATCGCTCGGCGTGACGGCGTGACCGGGACGAGGGAGCGGTCGTCCGCGTGGCGGAGTTCGTCGATGACGATCTCCCGGTGGAACCCGTCACCGTCCGGGACGGCGAAGCGGTGGTAGGCGATGATCCAGTCGTCGGAACCGGGCAGACGGAGGATCGTGTGGTGACCGGTCGCGAACACGCCGTCCGTCGGCGACTGCTCGAGCAGGACGCCGCCGTCGGTCCACGGGCCGTGCGCCGATGGTCCGGACGCCCACCGCACCCGGTAGTCCGGGTCTCTGGTGTCGTTCTCGGACCAGCTCAGGTAGTAGCGGTCGCCGCGCCGGTGGAGGTGCGCCGCCTCGCGGAAGGACGGGATCTGCCACGTGACGACCGAGTCCTCGACGATGCTCAGCCCGTCGTCGGCGAGCCGCGCGATGTTCGCGGCACCGTTCCCCCAGAGCAGGTAGGTCGTCCCGTCGTGGTCGACGAAGACGGACGGGTCGATCGCCCGCCCGGGGTACCGGCCCGCCGGGACGATCGGCTCACCGGCGTCCTCGAACGGCCCCAGCGGAGTCGGCGCGGACGCCACCCCGATGTTGTCCTCGGCCGAGAAGTACAGCAGGTAGCGGTCACCGGCGACGTGGGCCGCGGGCGCCCACGCCCGGCTCGACGCCCACCGGACGTCGGTGCCGAGCCGGAGGACCTCGCCGCGGTCGTCCCAGCGGAGCAGGTCGGTGGAGGTGAACACCCGGAACGCGTTGGCGCCCCAGTCCGGCTCGCCGTCCGTCGTCGGGTACAGGTGGAAGACGCCGTCGACCACCAGGAGGGCCGGGTCGGCGAAGTAACGGGAGGGAGCCACGGTGCGTCCTCGTGATCGACGGTGATCGCAGAAACTCAGCGTTGCGAGCATCTGTATCGATACAGAAGTGTATCGATACAGATGATGCACGCCCAGTGCTTCGAGCGCAAGACCCTCCGTCGAGATCGGGCCGCGACGGGCTGGGCTGCGGCCCGTCCGAGGCGCGTGGTCACCCCGTCAGGACACGCTCCGCGCGGGTGCGTCGGCACGCTCGGCGCGGCATCGCTGCGCGACCGGCCGTCGGACGGCCAGGAGGCGCGCACCACTTCCCGAGGCGGCGCCGGATCGCCGTGGGCGCCGGTCCGGCGCGACCGGTCGGGGTGCCAGGCGGGCACCTCGCGGTCTCCGAGCAGCGAGTGCTCCTGACGGGCCACGCAGGGCGGTGGAGCCGACCCATCCGGTGCCGCGACGGACGGGGCGGAGGATGCCGTGCGTCCCGGCCATGGGCGCGGTCTCCTCGGGGTGGTCACTCCGCACGGCAGGAACCTACCGCAGTGGCGGAACGACCCACCGAGGCATCGGGTCTCGAGCCACCGCACGCCGACCGACGATCGCCGATCGCCGGCCCACGCGGTGAGTCCCTCTCCCGGACACAGAAGCGCCCCCGGCGGGAGCCAGGGGCGCTTCTGTCGGATCGGACCCGTCCACACCGGAGGCCGACCGCCAAGGTGTGCCGACGTGGACCGCCCCGCGGGACGAGGTCAGTTCCGGCCCTCGCCGTGGGACTCGGCATCCTCCCGGAGCGCTTCTGCGGCACGCTCGTCCACAGCGGCGTCCCGCGCAGCACCCGCGGCCTCGGCCGCGTCATCGCCCGCGGCGGAAGCGGCTCCACGAGCACGATCGGCACCGTCCCGGGCACGGTCTGCGGCCTCGGCGGCGCCGTCGCGGACTCGATCCGTGGCGTCGGTCACGGCCTCGCGCGCGGCGTCCGTGGCGTCACCGGCGCGGTCGACCGCGCGGGACGCGGCATCGCGAGCCCGTTCGGCGGCGTCGGCCGCGCTCTCCTCGACGTGAGCAGCGGCCTCGGAAGCCGCGGTGCGGACACGGTCCACCGCGTCCTTCCCGGACTCGACCGCCCGATCGAGGGCGCTGGGCTCATCGTCGAAGGGACCGTGGACGTCGAGCACGCGCACGTCGACCGAGACGACGTCGAAGTTCAGCTGCGCAACCGCCTCACGCACCTGTCGGCGGACCTCGTCGGCGACCTGGACCACGGGCTCGGGGTACTCCACGACGATCGAGACGACGACGTCGAGCTCGCCGTCGGTCTCGTCGACCTGCACCCCGGTCGTCCCGGCGGAACGGCCGAACCGGGCGCGAACCGTGTCGGCGGCGCGGGCCAGGAGGTTGCCGAGGTGGTGCACACCGTGGACGCCGAGGGCGGTCTCGGCGGCCGTCCGCGCAGCGATGGTGACGGGCGAGGCGTCCGCGGGCAGGGGCTCGGTGAGCTCCTCGGGCAGGGGCACCTCGATGATCTGCGTCCTCGCGTTCGGGTCGTGCTGCATGACTTCCTCCTTGCTCCGGGACGACGGACGCCGCCCACCGTGGGCGGGCGGCGTCCGGGTCCGAGACGGGTTACTTGAAGACGTCCTTGACGTCCTCGCCGGCCTTCTTGGCGCTGGCTGCGGCCTGGTCCTCCTGACCCTCGGCGACCTTCTGGTCGTCGTCGGTCGCCTTGCCGACGGCCTCCTTGGCCTTGCCTGCGAGGTCCTGCGCGGCGTTCTTGATCTTGTCGTCGAGACCCATGACGGGCTCCTCTCGCTCGTTCGGGCGTCAGCCCGGTTGGTTGGTGGTCGCTGGTGCTGCCGGGAGGCGCGGTGCGCCTCCCGGGGTCCGGTCTCGTCGTGCAGACGGCCGGGTCTACTGCACCCGGGTCGACTTGGCGAGGACGGCGCGGGTGCCGCCGGTGAGGTGGACCAGGACCGGCACCTGCCGGCCGAGGGTGCGGTCCAGGACACCGATGGCGTGGTCGACGGCGTCGATGACACTCACCGCGTCGCCACCGCGACGGACGCTGACGCGGATCCGGGCGGCGCGTTGGCGCTTGACCAGGAACGTGTCGACCTTCGCGCCGACGACGTCGCGGACACCGTCGAGCTCGTGGTCGATGACGTCACGGACGAGCGCGACGTTGATCGTCACCTCGTCGTCGCCGGAGCGTTCGCGGACCGCGACGCTCGTGCCGCCTCGGCCGCGGGTGAACACCCACAGCAGCGCCAGGACGATCACGAGGACGCAGGCGCCGGCGACGATCCACAGCGACGCCGCCGGGACGGTGACCTTCGACGGGAACGTCAGGTACGGCGCGAGGGCATCGCGGACCGCGGGCAGGACGCCCGCGCCGACGGCGAGGCCGATGATCACGGCGACCAGCCCGAGGACGAGCAGGATGATCCTGTTCAGGGTGCGGTTGCTCTTGGTCATGCGAGGGTTCCCTTCTGCTCCACGCGGACCGTGACGCGCTTGCCGAACCGGGTGTCGAGGCGGCCGAGCCGCTCCTCGACCGCCGACCGGACCGCGGCCTGGTCGACGGGGATCCCGGACAGGGGCACGAGCCGCACCTCCGACGAACGGCCACGGGCCGACGCCTTCGCGTGGTCCTCGGGCAGCCCCGCAGCCAGGGCTGCGGCGTTCGCGGCGGTCGAGGCGAGGATGGCGGTGTCGATCACGACGGCACCCCGGTCGTGTGGGACCGCGGATCGCGGCTGCCGACCGGGCTTCAGCGCCAGGACGATGAGCACGACGCCCAGGACGACGAGCACGACCGCGATCGCCTCGGCGATCGCCACGAACGCGCCGTCGGGCTTCAGGGCCGCGTCGACGACGGTCTGCGGGTCCGCGAGCAGCGGCGCGGAACCGACTGCCCGGAGGACCGACTCGGTGCCGATCCAGGCCGCGACCAGCGCCAGGACGACGAGCGCCACCGCGACGGCACCCGACCGTGACCGGTGGATGCTCCGACGCTGGATGCGTCGTTCGAGCGAAGTCGTGCTCATGTCTTCCTCCTCTTACCGGACCCGGCCGTCGTGCTCGTGCACGATGCCGGTGAGTTCGATGTGGGCGCTGCCGACCCGACGGCCGGACAGCTCGCCGACCCGCTCGCGAACGCGTTCGGCGACGGCGACGGCCGAGCCGAGGACGTCCTGCTGCGCGCGGATCGGGCCGGTGACCTGCAGTGCGACGGCGCCCGCGTGGTCACCGAGCTGCACGCGGACCCGCCGGGCGGGCGCGCCGAGCCGTTCGGCTGCGACGGCCCGCGCCAGCGAGTTCAGCGCGCGAGCGGAGATCTCCACGCGGCCCGGCACGTCCGGGCCGCCGGTCACCGGGAGCTCCGACGTCCGGTCAGCACGTCGGTCAGGGCACCACGGTCGATCCTGCCGGACGAGATCGCGGCCACGAGGGCACCGATCGCGCCGAACACGATCACCAGGACGAAGCCCCAGAAACCGAACTGGAGTGCGACGACGGCGAGGATGGCCCCGATGAGGGCGCCGGTCAGCGTGTTACTCAACGCGCGACTCCTTCTTCTCGTCGTCGTTGTCGTCGCCCGGGATGAAGACGTCCTGGACGGTCACGTTGACCTCGGCGACCTCCATGCCGACGATCTGGGTCAGTGCGCGGGCGACCGACGAACGCACGCCGTCGGCGACCTGCTGCAGCGACACCGGGTACTCGGCGACGATCACCACGTCCGCGGCGACCTGCTTCTCGCCGACCTCGACCTTGACGCCCTGACCGAAGTCACGCTGGCCGATCGCGTCGCGGATCGCGCCGATCGCACGGGCAGCGCCCGAGCCGAGCGAGTGCACGCCGTTGACCTCGCGGGCGGCGATGCCGGCGACCTTCTCGACCACGGTGTCGTCGATCGTGGTCTTGCCCGACGGAGTCGAGCCCGCGGCGTGGGTGCCGGCGGAACGGTTGCTGCTGATGGTGTTGGGGGTCGTGGTGTCAGCCATGTCGTTTCCTTCCGTTCGTCCCGCCGGGCGTTCCCAGCGGTTGCTGTTCACGGATGAGACGGGGCACCCCAGACGGAAGTCACGCCCCGACGGAATCCTTCATCGAGTTCCCAGACAAGGACCCCGCGGGACGGATCTTGTCCCCCGATCCAACGTCGCCGTGGGAGCAGGTTCGGAAAACGGAGCAGCAACGGCGGGATCGTGACGAAAAGCGAGCAGGTGATGCGTACCCCGATCGCGGAGAGTAGGGGTCCACGACGATCGCCGATCGGCAGCGGTCCACGAGAACGAGAACGGTCGGTCGGTCACCCCGCACATCGTCACAACAGGAGGGTTCGCCATCCTCCTCACCGCCTCCGTCTGGGTCGGAGTCGCCCTGGTCGTCCTCGGCACTGGTGCGCTCGGGCTACTCGCCGTCGCGCGTCGCCGCGGCCGGTACTGATCACGACTTCCACCCGAACTGCGTCGTCGCCGTGGCCCGGCGGGCGGTCCGGCGATGGATCAGCTCTCGGTTCGGGCTGCTCGTAGGCTTACCTGGTGATTGCGCGCGTTCTCGGTTCTGGTCGTCCGCTCGTCGCCATCCACGGGTTCGGTGTCGACCACCGGATCATGCTGCCGCTGGCGGACGCGCTGCAGGACTTGCCTTGGCGGATGGTGCTCCTCGACCTGCCGTGGGCCGAAGCCGCCGCCGCGACCGCGACCGCGAAGAGTGCGGTCGACGTGGCCGACGAGGTACTCGCCGACATCGACGACCACCTCGGCGACGAGCCGTTCGCCGTCATCGGGAACTCGTTCGGCGGCATGATCGCCCGACACGTCGCCCACGAACGCCGAGACCGCGTCCTCGGTGTCGCGACCCTGGCTGGCGTCGTGCAGCCAGCACACGCCGACCGCGCCGTCCCCGAGCGCACCGTGCTGCACACCGAACCGTCCGTCCTCGAAGCCGCTGGCGACGCGCGAGCAGCGTTCGAGGAGGTCAGCGTCATCCAGGACGCCGCCGCGTTCACAGCGTTCGAGCGGTACGTGCTGCCTGGTCTCCGTAGCGCCGACCCTGCCGTGATGGACCGCATCGCCGCCGACTACGCGCTGGACGCCGTGCCGGAAGAGCGCCATCCGGAACTGTTCACCGCGCCGGCCCTGCATCTGTTCGGTCGGCAGGACGACGTCGTCGGGTACGAGGACGGGCTCGCACTCCGAGACCACTACCCGCGAGGGAGCTTCGTCGTGCTCGATGCAGCTGGGCACAATGTGCACCTCGAGCAACCGGAGGTCACTGCCGCCCTGGTCCGCGATTGGCTCGCACGCATCGACCGGTAGCCCATCAGTTGTGATGGGTCGGTCGTACGCGTCGCCAACGCTGCGGCGGAAGACCGTTGACACCCGAGGGTGACCTGCGATCTCGTGCTGCAAGGGTTTCGGTCGCGGAGATCCCCGCACCCCTTCCCACCACTCACCTCGCGCTCGCGACAGGTGCGTCCGACACGTCTTCGGCTTATGGTTGCCTCTGCAACACGTTGGCCCAGGAACGGGGGGTGCCATGGCTGGGGAGCTCCGGCTCGACGAAAGCGGACTCTGCGCGCTCATCCGCGAGATGCACGTGCACAGTTCATCGAGCGACGAGCACGCTGCAGACGCTGACACGGCGCTGGCCAGCGCAGCGAGTGCCGTCTCGACGCCGCAGCTTGCGGGTGCGATGCAGCGCCTCGCCGAAAGGTTCCGCGGCAACGCGGACGATGTCGGAACCCGCATGACGAGTCTCGGCGCGTCGCTCACGACCGCCGCCCACGCGGTCGCGAGCACCGACTCCTCGATTGCCATGGCGGCGCGGAAGCTCAGCCCGTGAGCGTCCTTGCTGGTGCGCTGAATGCCGCCGACGTGATCGACGTCGCGGATGACGCCGATTCGCTGCGGTCAGCGGCTCAACGGTTCTCGGCTGCCGCCGAAGGCGTGTTGTCGGCTGCGACCAGCGGCTCCATCACCTGGTCGGGGCTCCCGGCGGTGTTCACGTCAGATGCACTGCAGCCGGCCCTCGCTCCGCTGATGGGCCCGGCGCTCCAGAAGGCAAAGCAGATCCAGACAGCCGCCGACGAGGTCCTGCAAGTCGCCTCGATCGCAGCGAACCGCATCGAGGACCTCAAGCACGATCACGACGTCTTGGTGCGGCAGATCGAGCAGTTCCACGCCTCCGCTCCTGGCCGAGTCGCTGCGGAAGCAGCAAAGCAGGCTGCGCGGGGTGACCTGCTCGGCGCCGTCGGTACCGTGGTCGAGAATTGGCAGCAGGTTCCCGCGCTGGTGACGGAAGAGGTCGGGCTGCGTGTCCGGGTCCAGGCCCACAACGACAACGTCACCAGCACGATGAACGCCATCGCCGCACAGGTCGATGCGATCAGCCCCTCATCGGTCAATGCTCACCCGGTCCACACCGCGGCGCAGGTCTCCAGCACGGGTGCCAAGGCCGATCGCGACAACTGGTTCGAGGACGCTTGGAACACCACCAAGGCCGTCGTCGGCGTGGGCGGTGCGGTCCTGGGCGCGGAAGCCGAAGCGATGTGGCCGCATGTTCAAGATGCTGCGGCGACCGCGGGCAACATCTTCGCCTCACTCGGCAATGCGATGACCAACCATCCCGACGAGGTACTCGAGCTCCTCGGCGGAATCGCCATGATGGCCGGTGGCAGTGCGATGGAGGTCGGCGGCGGGGCTCTTGACCTCACCGGCGTCGGTGCCATCGGCGGTGTGCCGCTGAACATCGCCGGGGCCGGCGTCATCGCCGCAGGTGCTGGCATGGCCGCCACCGGCGGCGGTCAGCTCGGTATCCATGCGATGACCGATGACCGGAACACCCCGTACCGCACCGACCATGCCTCGGAAGCCGAGAAGGCTCGGCGCGCGAAAGAGCCCCACGACAAGCACGGCGGCCGCAGCAAGGACGGCAAGTACCGGTCGCAGGACAACTCCAAGGCTCGCGTCGACGCCGCCGAGAAGGAAGCACAGGGCATCAAGCAAGTCGAGAAGAGACTCGGTACGGAAGTCGACACGACGAAGGTCAAGGCCCGAGTCGACGGCGTCTCGAACGGCCGCGTGTACGACGGCCTGGCGAAGAAACCGGACGGCACATACGTCGGCATCGAGATCAAGAGCGGCGCCGCGTCCCGCAACGCAGAGCAACGCGCGTTCGATGGCGCGGTCAGCCCCAGCAACCCCGCCATCGCGACCCTCAACGGCAGGATCATCAAGATCACTGAGGTCATCGAGCAGAAAGTACCCTGACACTGATGTTCGTCATGACCACCAACTCCGAGTCCAGCATGCGACTGACCGACGCGTTCCGGCCGTACCGGGAGCAGATCCGGTTCAACCTCGGTCAGCTGGACAACCACGAGGACTGGGCCTACCAGCTCTGGTACGTCCCGGACTCGGCCGGCTGGCCCGACGCCCCCGGCTACTCAGACCACGACTGGAACAGCCGGTACATCCAAGCCGGCGGCAGCGCCGAGCGCATGAGCATCGAGATCCAGCGCGTCGAGAACGGCGAGCTCCGCCACTACGTCGTCGGACGCGAGCACGACGTGGACGAGCCACTCACCGAGACGGTGAACGTCGCAGGAACCGACCACCCGGTGCACCCGGCCGAGGTGTTCGGCGCCGACGAAGCCACCGAGATCTTCTTCCACTACTTCGGCGACAGCGGCACGGTGCCCGACGGGTACGCGCTGCGCTACCTCGACCTGTCGTAACAGCGCTCAGCTACCTCGGGGCACGTTCGCGCGTACGTCGTCGGCCTGCGCCTCATCGAGCTCCCAGCGTTCATGCTTGAGGTGCTCCGGGTACTTCGCGCGCAGGTAGACCCGAACGACTTGCCCGGGCCGGGACTCGTTCGTGTAGCCGAGCTCGGCTGCCAGCTCTCGAGGCATGGACGTCGTCACGAGCGTGGCCGCTTCGCGTGTTTCCGCGCGGGATTTCGAGGCTGGGTGAGCGACTTCGAGTTCGTCCGGCACAGCTCGCCGATGTCGGAGCCACATGACGGGCACGGGTGGGACAAGTCCTCGGTGGCGCGCAGATCGCGTTCCATACCGGCGTAGAACGCGTCCACCGGAACGCTCGACGAGTCGAGGATCGCCTGTTCGACCAGATCACGGTGCTTCACGAGCGCGTCACAGAACCGTTTCGGGTCGTCGGCCACGCGCATCACGACCGGGGCGACCTCCCACAGCGCCCGCTGCAGGTTCGGGAACGGTCGCGGACCACCGAAGTCACCGTTCCCGACACGTACGCCGTCCCGTCGAGCCTCAGCGATGTGCAGCATCTCGAGGTAGTCGCTGACGACGCCGACCTCGCCCTGGCAGTCTGCCGCCTCCGTCTCCCATAGGTGGTCCGCAACCGATCCCGGTGAGGGGTGTCACAAGGACGCCGTCGCATCATCGAGAAGCCGCGCGCAACTCACCATCGAGGTTGAACGGCTAACGCCAGTACAGCCTGCGACCCGAAGTGCGGTCGCTCACATCTGCTGCGAGAAGGTTCGTATTGCCTAGTTACCAGAGCATCTGACGCGGTGATACGAAAGAGCCCCAGATCCCCGTCGGAACGGGGATCTGGGGCTCTTTACGCTGGCGGTACCGGTGGGATTTGAACCCATAAGTTCACACACCAGCAGACAGGTGAGATGGGGAAATCGCCGTCATGGCGGAGGTCTTGGACGCAGTTGCTCCCACCGTTGCACGTCTCGAAACCGGCACTCCGTTACTGCTCGGTTACCGGAACACCCACGGAGGTGCCAGTGGTGAGCGCCACAATGGCTCTAGGGTTGATGGATCGAATCGGCCACCCGCGCTACCGAAGCAAGAACGCTCTGAGCGCGGGCGTGAACCGGCCAGCGCAGCGCGATGCGAACGTATCACTGCCATCCTCGGGCAAGGCTACCGCTGCCTTCACGTGCGCCTCCACTTGTCGTAACTGAAGCTCGCTACCGAACATTCGGCCGGAGCTCGCTGTCGATGCGAACAAACACTGAGTGATCGGGCTTCACTGATGCGGCATGCCGCAGATCGCATCGTCGGCGACACGGTGCAACATCTAGGTATTTGTGCACCACAGCATCGGCAAACCGATGATATGCGTTATGTTCCATCTTGCGTCACTCAGTTCGACACACTTCGTAGACCCTTGCGGAGGGTCCTTTTGGGAGCTTGATCGAGTGAGAAGTTGACGCTTCCGCCCCCGGGGGAAACACCTGCATGAGCGGGCCGCTCAGCGATGGAATCGTCAACGTCTGCGCCGCTTTGGACCGGTTCCATACGAAGACGCGCTGCGTCTCGCCCGTGTCGAGGCCGAGACAGACGATGTCGTCCGACCAGGTAGGTAGCCCAAGAGGCCAGACCGGCAGTGCTTCGCTGAGGTGACCTGTCCACTGTTTGGCGAGCCTGACCGCTTCTGCGACAAGTTGCTTGTTCGGTGCGGACAGCTCGTGAAGGAATCCGGAGAGGTAGAGACGTCCAGACAGTCCGGTGATGAGGGTAAACGCGACTTCTTCGGCTGTCATCGCGGCTGACGGGTACGCCCAGTTGCCGGCCTGTTCCGGAAGGATCGTCACCGGTGCGGAGGCGGCAATGGGCGGATACAGCAGGAAGTCCTGCTGGTCGCTCGTGGACTGCAGCTGCGTCACTGCAAGCATTCCGTAGTCGGCGCGCATCGCGCCCGAGCTGCAGTTTTCCACGCTGATTTGCGGGTGGCGGCGCCGCACGTCGGACACCCACTCCGCAAACGCGCGCGCATGTCCGAGGAGCCCTGCGGCTGCTGAGATCCCGCCGTCGTCGGTCCCGGCGCCGGGGTTGATGTTGTAGTCGAGCTTGAAGTACGTGATGCCGTGGCTGACGAGCCGGTCGACAGTGGCGTCCAAGTGCGCTCTGGCTGCTGGGTGACGGAAGTCGAGGTGGTAGCGGCGGTGTTCCTGAACGCGGCGACCCCATCGATGGAAGAACGCCGCCTCCGGGAGCTGCTGTGCGATGGGGATGTCCACGCCGATGACTTCGGGTTCGAGCCAGATGCCGCTGCGCATACCGTGTCCATGGATGCGGTCGAGGATGGGGCGGAAGCCGCCGGCAAAGCGGTCTTCGAATACTTCCCAGTCACCGACGGTTGCCCACCAGTCACCGATCGTCGGGTCTGCGAACCAACCGGCGTCGATGCAGAACACCTCAGCACCGGCGGTCGCTGCGGCGTCAATGAGCGGCAGCAGAGCCGCGGTTGATGGTTCGCCCATGAGCGTGTTCATGAAGTCGTTATAGACGACGGGTAGCGAGTCGTCGGCGGTGTTGCTGCTGCGCAACCAGCGACGGTAACGGGTCAGCTCCGCAACTGCTGCGTCGAATCCGTCGCCGAGTGCGATCGCCGCCGGCACGGTCGTGAACTCTTGCCCAGGGTTCAACTGGACTGCGAATCCGTGCTCGAGTTCTGTAGGGCCGAGGAGCGTCAGGACACCGCCGGCGGCCGTTTGTGAGAGGTCCCAGTGCCACGCGGCGCTGCTTTCGATCTGCCAGACAGCTGTGGTCCCGCCAGCACTGGCGAGGTAGCCGGCGGGGAGGTACTCGCCGGTTGACCAGGAGCCGTGGCTTGTCACGCCGAAGTGCCCGCGACCGTCCTGCCCGTGCAGGGGAAGGGACAGCTTCGGAAGAACCTCGCGGAGGGGTTGTGAGGTCCAGCGGTCTTCGGCGAGCCACTCACTTCTGGCGTAGCCGACCGTGAAATTTGCCAGGTCGTCTTCGCTGAGCCCGAAGCCGAGGGTGAGGGAGCTGACGGCGGTAAGGACGATCGGCTCGTCTGCGTCGTTGTGGACGCTGGTCTGCACGCGAAGGGCAGCGCTGCTGTGGGGCCGCGTGACGCTCGTCCGGGTCCGTATGCCCGTGGCAGCATCACCCTGCTCGATCACGAGAACCGATGCGACGGCATCTTCGCGAACCTCATGATGAATGTGTCGGAGCCGATCGCCGACTGCAGACCGGACATACGCCTGGCTGGTCCGTGCCCGCTGCTCCTCAGGCGTGAACAGCTGCACGAGCGGCACGTCGCTCCGCCCGAAGGCGCCCGTGCCCGCAAGCGCCAAAAACGCAACGGGCGACGTGTCAGACCACGTCACAAGCTCGAGAAGTTCAGCGGTGGCAGTAGTTGTAGACATGGTTGTCCTAGCAAGATGCGGCGGGCCGGCCCTTGGCCAGATGATTGCCGTGAGATGAGTGCAGTCGTCAGCTAGCGAGCGGGTCGACCGCTGCTGAGGGGAACATGGGCCGCGACGGCGTCGATAACACGAGCGGCAACCTCGTCGTACGCGGCGTCCCAGATCGCTTGATTGAAGACCTCGACCTCGACGTCGCCGACGTAGCCGGCGGCGTCAACGACGGCTGTCAACGCGGCGAAGTCGATGTGGCCATCACCGGGGAGACCCCGTGAGAGCAGCGGGTCCGCGGCGATGGGGGTGAGCCAGTCGCACACCTGGTAGCTCGCGATGCGATCTTCATCGCCGGCACGGGCAATGCTGCGGGTGACCGCCGGATCCCACCAGACATGGAACGCGTCTACGACGACGCCGACACTGGCCGGTTCGTGTGGCGCGGCGAGGTCGAGGGCTTGCTCGAGCGTAGACACCACCGCTCGGTCTGCGGCGTACATCGGATGCAGCGGCTCGATCGCGAGCTGCACGCCGTGCGCCGCGGCGTCCGGTGCGAGGATCTCGAGCGCGTCCGCGACCTGCTGTCGTGCCCCAACGAGGTCGCGGGAGCCGGACGGGAGGCCACCGGCGACGAGGACGACGACGGCGCGTGAGCCCGGCGCAGCGGCATCGGCGAGGGTTGCAGCTTCCTCGATCGCGCGCCGGTTCTCATCGAGCATCCGGCCAAAGTCGCCACCGTCTGGTGCGGTAAAGAACCCTGCTCGGCATAGGGACGACATCCGAAGGCCTGAGTCCCGCAGCATCCGTGCCGCTTCCTGCAGGCCGACCTCCGCGACCGATTCCCGCCACAACCCGATCGATTCGATGCCAGCGGACCGGGTTACCTCGAGAGCGTCCCGGAGTGACGCGTACTTGATGGTTGCCTGATTCAGCGACAACCTCGGGTGCGGAGCACAGCGGCGCGCCGCCGGTATTGCTGCCGTCGTCTCCGCGGTCATCGAGCGACCTGGGCGAGCTGCGATTGCGGTGCGAAGGTGGTCGGGGCGCCTGCCGTGTCGACACCGTTGAGGTGCAGGAGGGCATGCCACCGCTCGAGGGCGAACTCCGGCCGTTCCAGCGCACCGCACGCGTTGGCGAGGCGGACGAGTTCGGACAGGTGCGGCAGGCTCCGCGCCGCGTGCAATCCGCCAACCATGGTGAACGCGCTCTGGTGGCCGTTCAGCCACGCGAGGAACGCGACTCCGGTCTTGTAATGCCAGGTTGGTGTGGCGAAGATGTGCCGCGCGAGGGGCTCCGTCGGGCCGAGCATGCCGCGGTACGCCTGCTCATCGGGGAGCGCTTGCACTGCGGCGGAGGCGAGCGGGCCGAGCGCCGCGAATGCGCCGAGGAGCGCGTCCGAGTAGATGCCGTCATCGCCAGCGATCAAGTCCACGTAGTGGTAATCGTCGCCGGTGAACATGCGCACGCCTGTGGGCAAACGCCGGCGCATGTCACGTTCGGCGTCGGCGTCGAGGAGACTCATCTTGATGCCGCTGACACGGTCGGCGGCGTCTTCCATGATCTGCACGACGGTGCTGCTTGCCACGTCGTACGAGGAGCCGAAGTAGCCGGTGAGCGCCGGGTCGAACGCGTCACCGAGCCAGTGCAAGATGACCGGACCGGATGCTCTGCGGAGAACGCTGGCGTACACACGGCGGTAGTCGTCTGGGCTGGTCGCCGTGCGGGCAAGGTGCCGGCTTGCCATCAGGACCGGTGTCGCTCCGGCGTCTTCGGCGTGCTGCAGCTGCGCTGTATATGCGTCGGCGATGCGGTCGAGGGTGGCGACGTCGTCGGTAATGTCGTCGGTGTTCACACCGACTGCGATACGACCGCCGACGGTGGCTGCTTCCGCGGCGCTGCGGGTGATGAGTTCACGAACCGCGGCAGGGTCCAGGCCCATGTTTCGCTGCGCGGTGTCCATCGCGTCGGCGACGCCGAGCCCCCAGGACCAGAGGTGGTGTCGGAACGCGAGCGTTTGGTCCCAGTCGATGTCAGCGGGCGCACCTGGGGTGTTGTCGCCGCTGGTGCGGGGCACCACGTGGGCGGCGGCGAACACTTCCCGCGCTGCAAGCGGCGTTGCCGGCCGGGTCAGAGCAGGCGCCGGGGCGAGGGCGACCGAGGTGGTGCTGCCATCGGCCGCCAGGAGGGTCAGGGCTGTCATGAGTGGACCGCCGCGACTTCGCGAATGTCGGCTGCGTCCAGGGTGACCTGCGGCAGGGCGATGCGTCGGCCCTCACGGGACGACTGCAACGCCGCTTCGGCGAGTACAACGCCGCGTGCGCCGGAGAACAGGTCGTAGGGGTGCGGGGCGTCTTCGGCGACGTGCCGGATGAACTGCTCCCACTGCGCCTTGAAGCCGTTGCCGAACTCGTCGTTGTCCGGCACCTCGATCCACTGTCCGCGGTAGTCGCGTTCGTCGCGGAGGTCGGGGTTCCAGACCGGCTTCGGAGTCGCTTCGCGCGGCTGGATGCGGCAGCCAAACAGTCCAGCGACGGCGCTGCCGTTCGTGCCATCGACCTGGAACTCGACGAGTTCGTCACGGTCGACGCGCACCGCCCAGCTGGAGTTGATCTGCGCGGTGATCCCGCCGGCGAGGTCGAACACGCCGTAGGCGGCGTCGTCGGCCGTTGCTGGGTAGGCGTGGCCCTGCTCGTCGGTGCGTTCGGGGATGTGTGTGACTGCTCGGGCGTAGACCGATTCGACGGGTCCGAACAGGTGCTCGAGGACGTAGTTCCAGTGGGGGAACATGTCGACGATGATCCCGCCGCCGTCCTCGGCGCGGTAGTTCCAGCTCGGACGCTGCGCGCGCTGCCAGTCGCCTTCGAACACCCAGTACCCGAACTCGCCGCGGACGCTGAGGATCCGGCCGAAGAAGCCGCTGTCGATCAGACGCTTCAGCTTCCGCAGGCCCGGGAGGAACAGCTTGTCGTGGACCACACCGTTCTTCACACCTGCCGTTTGCGCGAGGCGTGCGAGTTCGATCGCATCAGCGGCGGTTTCTGCGGTTGGCTTCTCGGTGTAGATGGTCTTGCCCGCCGCGATCGCCTTCTGCAGGGCGTCGAATCGGGCACTCGTGACGGCGAAGTCCGCGTAGATCTCCCACCGCGGGTCGGCGAGAGCGGCATCCAGGTCGGTGGTCCACTCCGCGATGCCGTGTCGTTCCGCGAGCTCGGCGAGTTTCGCCGCGTTGCGGCCGACGAGGATCGGTTCAAGCTGAACACGGTCCCCATTCGACAGGGCAACGCCCCCCTGATCGCGGATGGCGAGGATGGAGCGCACCAGGTGCTGCCGGTAGCCCATCCTTCCCGTTGCTCCGTTGAGGATGACGCCGATGGTGCGAGTGGGCATGAGATCTCCTTCGATCTTGCCGTACTGGTCGGAAAGCGCTATCCACTGTACAGTCCCGACGTGCCCTTCAGCAACGGAACCGAAGACATCGTCGTCCTGACCGGTCATGGCAGGTACGCGGACCCGTGGCATCCCTTTGCCGCAACGTCGGAGATTCTCCGGGGCTGGTTGCAGGCTGCTGGTGCTGGCGAGTCGGTCGTCATCGTTGAAGACGTCGATGGGCAGCTTCGGCGCTGGGGGGAGGGTGAGCCACTTCCACGTCTGGTGGTCGCGAATCTGGGGTTGCCGCGCGACGGCGGAATCGCTCCCGCGGACGCGCAGGCGACGCGCGGGCTGGAACGGCTCCTGAACGCCGACGTTCCCACGCTGGCGCTGCACGTTTCTGCGACGACGTTCACTGATGCGTCCGCCTGGCGGGAACTGTTAGGGGGTCATTGGATTCGCGGGACCAGCTGGCATCCGCCGCAGGACGCTTTCACGGTCCGCGCTTTGCCGACACAGACAGTGCCTGCCCCTGAGCTCGGTGACGGAAGTACGGTCGACGAACGGTACGCCCTGCTCGAGCGGGATCCGGATGTCGTAGTCATCGCAGAACACGAGGTCGACGGGCACCCGGAACCGACCGCCTGGTTCCTTGAGCGCGGTACGCGCCGCGCTGCTTACATCAGCCTTGGCCACGATGAGACCGCATTCGGACCGGTGATGCGCAGCCTGTTCATCGCTGCCCTGCGGTGGACGCTGCCCACCGCGACGGAGGGCGACGCATGAACCCGCAATCGATCCGGGAAGCTCAGACGGAGGAAGGACACGCCCCCAACCCGGTGTTCCCAGGCTTCTTCCCGGACCCGAGCACCATCGTTGTCGACGGTCGCTACTACATCGCGCATAGCAGTTTCGAATGGTTCCCAGTCGTCCCCATTCACAGCTCGCCAGACCTCGTCCAGTGGTCGTATGCGGGCGCGCTCGCGTCGTCCACCGATGATGCGTGGAACCTTGCCGGAGCGCCCGACTCGCTCGGCGTGTGGGCGCCCTCGCTCAGCCACGACGGCCAACGGTTCTGGATCGTTGTCAGCATCCTCCGCAGCAACGTTGCTGGGGAGAAGAACATCGAAACGGTCATCGCAACCTCGAACGACGCTGCCGTGTGGTCGCCGCCGGTGCGAGTGCCGAGCACGGGGTTCGACCCCGCGCTGTTCCACGACGATGGCCGGCTGTGGTTGGTCAACATGGCGTGGGACAACGCTCCCAACGCCGAACGGTTCGCGGGCATTACTCTCGTCGAACTCGACCGTGAGTCGTTGCAACCACTCAACGCTCCACAGACGATTCTGCGCACCGGGACCCTCATCGAGGGGCCGAACCTGTACCGCACCGCGGACGGCTATCTGCTTACCGTCGCGGAGGGCGGCACGGGGTGGAACCACGGAATCACCGCGTTCCGCGCGGACAGGCTCACCGGGCCGTGGCAGCGCGATCCGGTACGGAGTCTGCTGACGACGCGGCATCGTCCTGGCCACCCGATTCAGAAGGCTGGCCACGGTGAGATCGTCGCCGCGGATTTCGATGGTCCGTTCTTCTTAGTGCACCTTGGCAGCAGGGTCGCGCTGGAACAAGGCGAGCGTCGGGCGCTCCTTGGACGCGAGACCTATGTGCAGAACCTCGTATGGGAGGACGGTTGGCCGCGGCTCGCAAACGGGACTGACCTGCCGGACGAGACGTTCCGGCCGCCTGCAGCTATCGCCGATGCCTCGACTGCCGCGGATGCCTCGACGACTGATGGCCTCGGCCGGGCTTGGCCTTGGTCTGGGCTTCGGCGAAGCGCCGACCGTTTCACGGAGGCTCTGTCGCCGGGGCGGGTTGCGCTGCGCGGCTCGGGCTCGTTGACGTCCCCGTACGAGGTCTCGTTGCTGGCACGGCGGGTGCAATCGGCGGAGCATCAGTTCACGGTGTCGGTGGACGCCGCTCCCGAAGGCCCCTGGCACGGCGCAGGGATTGCGCTGTACTACGACACGCGCAACTACTTCCTGCTGGAGGCCACGGCGACTGCCGTAGGAGCGCTGACGCTGTCGCTCATCCTTCGTGACGCCGGCGCGGTGCCGCAGGAGCTCCTGCTCGACGAAGCGGTGCGGACGTTGCCGGCCCACCTGGTGCGGATGCGGGTCACCACGAGGGACTTGCGTACGCAGTTCAGCGTGGATGTCGGCGCCGGCTGGCTGGATGTCGGGCCGGAGCTGAATTTCCTGACGCTGTCCGACGACCACGATTCGACGTTGCAGTTCACGGGGCCGATGTTTGGCGTCACCGCGCGCGACACACTCCTCGGGCAGTGGACCGCAACGTTCCACGACTACGTCGCGGAGCCTTGACGAAGCACACCCAGCCGACCGGAAGGGGCGCTTAGCGCAGTCGCGGGGTAGTTCCTCGCAGCACGACCTCTCCGGACAGGACGCGGTCGTCGGTCGTCGTACCCAGCGCTGCCCGCACGGTGCGGCGGCCGAGCTCCTCGAGGGGCAGACGCACCGTCGTCAACGTCGGTGTGACGTCTTCCAAGGTGGGAATGTCGTCGAAGCCGGCCAGCCCGACGTCCTTCCCTGCGACCAGTCCTCGTTCTCGCAGGGCGCGCATGGCGCCGAGCGCCATGACGTCGGCGGGTGCGAAGACGCAATCCGGCAACGGGCCGGCGTTGATCAACGCGAGCATCTGCTGATACCCGACTGCTCGGTCGAAGCCACCATCGGCGCCTCCTGGCATCGACGCAACGGCAGCGTCGCCGACACCGGAGCAGAATCCCTGAATTCGTGCGCGAGCGGTGACAAGGTGCAAGTCCCCGCCGAGGACCGCAAAGCTCTCGTAGCCCGCGTCCACCAAGGCGGCCCCGAGCGCGTGCGCTCCCGCCCGGTTCGCAACCCGGATGGTGCCGCCATCCGTTGCGCCGTCGTGGTCATCGTCGGATTCGACGGAAATCGGCTGCGTGCCTCGGAGCGCGAGTTCGTCGAGGAGTCCTTGATGCTCTGCGGCCGAGCGGTCGGTGCGGCGGCCGGCTGCGAAGATCGCGGCTCGCGGTCGCATCCCCAGCAGAAGTCGTGCGGTTTTCCCGTCCCCGTCCGTGGCGGGCACGACAGTGACGAAGAGGCCGGCCCGATCAGCCTCGGCGACGACGCCCGCGGCGATGCTGGCGAAGTAGGGGTCCGCAAGGTCGCCGACCACCAACGCAATGACGGAGCTGCTGCCACGTGCTACGGCTTGCGCTTGCACGTTCGCGGCGTAGCGCAGCTCCTTGGCGGAGGTGCGTACCCGTTCGGCGTTATCCGGACGGACCCGCCGAGTGCTGCCATTGAGCACCCGGGAGGCTGTGGCGAGCGACACACCTGCATGGGCGGCAACGTCAGCGAGCGTCGCCGAGACGAGCTTTTCCATGTTTCTCCTTACGCCGACGGCGCGGCGAGCCTCGTGAGCCCACCGCGCCGTCCGCATCGCGTGTTACTGACCGGAAACGGTCAGCCCCTGCTGCTTCATGTCGTTGACGATCCACTTCTGCATGTGCGGCGCGATCTCGGAGACCTTGATCTGACCGGCGAGGGCTTTGCCCCACCAGTTCGCGAGTTCCGCGAACGCAGCAGAAGCGTCCGGGCCGTACGTCCAGTTGTCCGCGGACTGCTGCTTTACGGCAGTGTTCACGGTCGAGTCCCACTTGTCCGCATGGTCACCGATCAGGCTCGACGGTTCGGAGATGCCGACGTACGGCGACGGGTCGGCGACGGCCGGGAACCAACCGGTACCCGTCGTCGGGCTCGCCAGCGCCTTCACGGAGGAGTCATTCGTGGCGAGCCAGCGAGCCGTGTACGCCGCAGCTTCCTTGTGCTTGGACTTGTCATTCACGGCCCAAGCGCGGGTAAAGCTCTGGTTCGAGGGCTGCTGCCCCTCGTAGGACGGGTAGGCCGACGGTTCCCATGAGCCGAGCGTCGACTTGAGGTTGGTCTGCATGCCGGCGGTCTGCCACGTCGACAGCGTTCGGAAGGCGATCTTGCCCTGGTCGTACTGCTGCATCATGGCGTTGTAGTCGGCGTACGAGATCTTCGAGACGATGTTGTCGTCGATCATCTGCTGCAGCGTGTCAGCGGCCTTCGCCGTGGCCTTGCTGTCGACGTTCACAGTCCACTTGTCTCCGTCCAGCTTCCACCACTGTGCACCCGCCTGCCATGACATGTAGACGTAGTTCGTGTAGTCCTCGCCCGCCAGGTTGAGGATCTTGACGCCGCGCTCGTTGAGCTTCTTGCCGTCCGCGATCACCTGCTCCCACGTCGTGGGGTACGACAGTCCCGCATCGCTGAAGACCTTCGCGTTTGCAAGCCCGAAGGTGGGAATTTGCGACGCCGGCACTCCAAAGGTGCGACCGCCGGTGGTAACGGCCGACCAGCTGGCCTTAGAGAAGTCTGACTTGTCATTCGACAGCGCAGTGGTCAGATCTGCCGCGATGCCATCCGACGCGAAGCTGTTGAGCTGCTCGGTCTGCGTGTCGAACAGATCCGGCCCGTTGCCAGCCTTCACAGCGTTCCGGAGGTTCTTCTGCAGGGTGTCGGCCCCCGCCTGCTCGACGAGCTTGACAGTGATCTTGTTCTGGGCCTTGTTGAACTCGTCGACGGCGGTCGCGATCTTCGCATTCGATGCCCAGAGCGTCAAGCTGACCTTGGCGCCGGTGTACTTCTTCGAGAGCGCCGGGATGGTCCCGTCACCCGTGGAGGCAGTCGTTCCGCCGCTGCACCCCGCGAGGAGGGACAACGCGGCAATCGCCGCGGCGAGGGCGCCGAGGCGCTTCGTAGCCAGAGGCATGGGGCTCCTTGAGTCTTCGTTGACATCGCCGATGCGGGCAGCACGCAGCGTTGGATAGCGCTTACCATGCATGCACTGTCCTTTGAAAGTCAAGTCGGATTTCTGACTTGACCCCGGGGCGGGCCCCCCTTACGCTGGCAAGCGCTTTCCACGACGAAGGAGTCGATCATGCAACAGACGCCATCCGTTCCCACCCCAGGGGTTCCGTCATGACGGCCACCGCGGCACGCGCGACTATCCGACCGGAGAACGGCCATGGTCAAGCCGATCCGAACCACCTCCGGCGTCAGCCGAGCTGGCGACGCAGCAGGCAGCTGAAGGGGGCGATGTTCACTCTGCCGTTCGCGCTGGGGTTCCTGGCGGTGTTCGTGCTTCCGTTGGTGTGGGCAGTCGTACAGAGCGTGTTCACGGTCCAGAAGTCGGGTGCCGGGTTCGGTGGAGCGGTCACCGTCTTCGCCGGATTCTCGAACTATCTGCAGGTCTTCCACGACTCGGTGTTCTGGGCGTCGGTGCTCCGCGTTCTGCTGTTTGCATGCGTGCAGATTCCGGTCATGTTGGCGCTCAGTCTCGTGATGGCACTGCTGCTCGACGCGTTCGCCTCGCGTGCTGCCGGGATCTTCCGCATCGGGCTGCTCATCCCGCACATGGTTCCCGGGATCGTCGCAGCGCTGATCTGGCTGTACCTCTACAGCCCGAACCTCGGACCCCTCCACAGCGTCTTCGGGATCGACTTCTACGGCGCTGACGTCGTGTTCTTCTCGATCGGCAACCTGCTGACGTGGAGTGTCGTCGGATTCAACATGCTGATCATCTACGGCGCCCTCCGCGGCGTGCCGCGAGACCTGTTCGAGGCGGCACGATTGGACGGTGCCGGTGAGTTCCGCATCGCATGGAGCATCAAGATTCCCTACGTTCGGGGAAGCCTCGTGCTGACCGGCATGCTGGCGATCATCGCAATGCTGCAGATCTTCAACGAACCGCTGGTGTTCCGCACCGCTACACCGCAGACCGTGACGTCACAGTTCACCCCGATCATGGCCATCTTCAACCAGGCGTTCACCGCGAACAACTACAACTACGCGGCCGCGCTGTCCGTCGTCCTCGCCGTGGTCGTCGGCATCGTCAGCGCGGTCTTCTACCGGCTCACCAACAGGAGCTCCTCATGAGCGCAATCGACCTCCGCCGCCAGAAGAAGACCAGCACCGCGAACGAGGAACGGGTCGTCGGCACTTCACGCACGAAGCGACTCATCATCATCGCCGGACTGGTCCTGTCACTGATCTACTCCGTTGGGCCGATCTGGTGGCTGATCGTCAACGCGACGAAGAACTCCCGCGACCTGGTGACCACCAACGGACTGTGGTTCGCAGAACCAAATCTGCTCAACAACCTCCACGAACTCTTCGCCTACGACGGCGGTGTCTTCCTCCGATGGACCGCGAACTCGCTGCTCTACGCCGGAGTGGGATCGCTCGTGGGCACGTTCATCGCCCTCGCCTGCGGATACGGCCTCGCTCGCTTCAACTTCGCGGGCAAACGAGTGCTCACCGCAGCCATCATCGGCGCGTTCCTCATCCCCTACGCCATGCTGACACTGCCGCTGTACCTACTGTTCTCTGCCGCAGGCATCATCAATACGGTCTGGGCAGTGCTCATCCCCACGGTCGTGTCGCCGTTCAGTGTTTACCTGTCGAAGACCTACATCGAAGGTGCGGTCCCCGAGGAACTTCTCGAAGCGGCGCGTCTTGACGGTGCTGGTGAGCTGCGGATCTTCTTCTCCATCGTGCTGCGCATGGTGGGTACGGGGGCGGCGACCGTGTTCCTGCTCGCCTTCATCGCCGCCTGGAACGGGTTCTTTCTCCCGCTGACGATGCTGCAGGGATCCGAACAGTGGACAATGACGCTTGGCCTGTACAACTGGCTCGTGCAAAGCCAGGCCAGCGCCTCCTCGACCACGGACTTCACCGCCCTCGTCATCACCGGATCGCTCCTGTCAATCATCCCGCTCGCGGCCGTGATGCTCGCCATGCAGCGGTTCTGGCGCACTGGCGTGAACCTCGGAGCTCTCAAGTGAGCGTCCTCGTCGGCATCTGGATGAGTGGCAGCGTCCGGGAGCACGTTCTCCCCCCGGACCTGCATAGCCAGTTGGAACGAGTCAGCGGCGCTGCCCCTCGGATCCTCGGCGAAGACCCGACTGACGCGGACCTGCAGGACGTGGAGGTGCTGCTCACCGGGTGGGGTGTTCCGACGATCACGCCCGAGACGCTTGACAGGCTCCCGGCACTGCGGGCGGTGGTGCACACAGGAGGGTCCGTCCGATTTCTCACCGAGACCGCGTGGGACCGGGACATTAGTGTCTCCAGTGCCGCCGACGCGAACGCCCAGCCCGTCGCGGAGTTCACCCTCGGGTCGATTCTTCTCGCCGGGAAGGAAGCGCCGTGGACCGCCCGCGCGTACCGCAACCGCCGCGTGTTCATGGACCGAGAAGAGGTTGTTCCGGACAGCGGCAATAACGGTCGCCGCATCGGCGTTGTCGGCGCCTCCCGCATCGGACAGCGGGTCATCGACCTGCTCCGGCCGTTCGACTTCCGCGTCTCGCTGTACGAACCGTACTGCACCCAGGAGGGCGCCGACCGGCTCGGCGTCCCCCTGGTCGGCGACCTCCGCGAGCTTGCTGCACGCAGCGACATTCTCACCGTTCACGCGCCAGACCTTCCCAGCACCCGGGGCATGATCAGCGGCGACGTCCTCGCGGCGCTCCCCGACGGCGGCGTGCTAATCAACACCGCTCGCGGCGCGCTCGTCGATCAGGACGCCCTCACCGCAGAAATCTTGAACGGGCGAATCCGAGCACTGCTGGACGTCACCGAACCAGAGGTCCTCCCAAAGAAACACCTGCTCTGGGACCTTCCCGGGGCAGTCATCACTCCGCACCTCGCGGGCGCGACCGGCAATGAGATGCGACGGCTCGGATCGGCGGCGCTCGACGACCTCGAGCGGTTCATCACCAGCACTCCGCTGGCTGGTGCTGTCAGCCTGCACCTGCGACAGACCGCCGCCTAATGCGCGTCCTCGTCGCCCCGGACAGCTTCAAGGGATCGCTGTCGGCGGCCGACGCCGCGACCGCGATCGCAACCGGTTGGCGCACGCAGCGACCGGACGACGACGTCGTCGAGATGCCGCAGGCCGACGGCGGCGAAGGCACTCTCGCCGCCATAGAACGCTCCGTCCCCGGAGCGGTTCGCCGATCCGTCGGCCCCGTCACCGGTCCCGCCGGCCTTCCCGTCGCGGGGGAATGGCTTCGCCTGCCCGACGGCACCGCCGTTGTCGAGATGGCGCAGATGAGTGGGATCACGCTGATGCCGATGCTCGATGCGCTCGGCGCGACAAGCCAAGGTCTCGGAGAAGTCATCGCGGCCGTGCTCGACAGCGGAGTGGGCCGCCTTGTGGTCGCGTTGGGCGGGTCCGCATCCACCGACGGTGGAAGCGCTGCGCTCGCCGCCATCGGCGTTCGACGCCCGCCGGCGGGTGGGGCGGTGCTGCTCACGGACGTCACCAACCCGCTCCTCGGACGAGACGGCGCTGCGCACGTCTTCGGGCCGCAGAAGGGAGCATCTACGGAACAAGTCCGTGCGCTCGAGCGCCGGCTGACGCAGTTCGCGACGAGGATCGGTGCCGATCCAACTGTTCCCGGAGCTGGCGCTGCCGGAGGTGCCGCGTATGGCCTGCACGCTTGGGGGGCAGGAATCGAATCCGGCGCCGCAGCGGTCGCGGACCTCACTGGGCTTGCCGCTCAGGCGCCGACGGCGGACATCATCATCACCGGCGAGGGACGCTACGACCGGCAGTCCCTCCACGGCAAAGTCGTCGGCCACGCACTGGGCTACGCCACCCCGCTCATGCTCATCGCGGGCTCCGTGCGCCACGAGTTTTCGGGCTGGTCCTGCGACCTCAGCCGTCTCGCTGGAAGCTCCTCGGATGCGATGCGCGACACGACGCACTGGTTGACCGCAGCCGGCGCCGCTGCCGCCAAGACAGTGCTGCAACCAGCCAGCTGACGCCTCTGCCTGTCCCGGTCGCGGACGACGCACCTCTCCCATAGGATCTCGGAACGTGCCAAGCAAAGGGAACGGGGTAACGAAGCCGCCTACCCTCGCTGACGTCGCCCGCCTCGCAGGAGTGTCGGTTCCCACGGCCTCACGGGCTCTCAACGGCGGCATCCGTGGTGAGAACAGCGGCTCACCTGAATTACGCGAACGGGTGCGTACCGCTGCTCGCACGCTCGGATACGCCGTCAGCCCCGCCGCGCAAGCGATTGCCGGAGGGCGGGCGAGGAGCGTCGGCCTCGTCGTATCGGACATCCAAGACTACGGAGCTGCCACCATCATCGCCGGCGTCATGCTCGCCGCGGAGCGGCGCGGCGTCTCCGTCGCCGTCCATGCCACGCACGACGACCGTGCCCGCGAACTCGAGCTGCTGCGACAACTCAACGGTGAACGTCACCGCGCCGTCGTCGTCGCAACCGCCCGAACCACCGACGCCGTCCGAGAACGACAGTTCCGCAAAGGACTGATCACCCTGCGCGACCACGGCGCCGCCGTCGTCATGGTCGGCGACAACTCGTTCGAGTTCTCCCGCGTCATCGTCGACAACGCCGCCGGCGCCGCACAGCTCGCCGCGGCACTTGTCGGCTCCGGCGCACGACGCTTCGCCATCCTCGCCGGCCCAGCGGGACAGGTGACATCGCAGTCCCGCGTTGACGGGTTCCTCAACGGGCTCGCAGCGAACGGTATCGAACCGAAGACCGTGCCGGTGATTCGTGGGGAGTTCACGCGCGACGGCGGTGCCGGCGCTGCGGCAAGCCTCGGTGACCGTGCGCGCGAATACGACGTCGTTGCCGCGATGAGCGACGCCATGGCAGTCGGAGCGATCGCCGCCTTCCGCGCACTGGGCATCGAAACACCAATTACGGTGCAGATCACTGGCTATGACAATGTCCCGATCCTCGCCGACGTCGTCCCGCGATTCAGCACTGTCGACGTGCCACTGATCAAGTTCGGGGAAGCTGCATTGACGCTGGCACTGGATGAGGCGGACACCCCGATGGCATCCGTGTCGCTGCAGCCCACTGTCATCCTCCACGGCGCACGGCAGGTGTAACGGCTCGCATCCTCCGCAAGCCGCAGGAGGACATCTGCAGGGTTGCAACCCGCGGCACTCAGGACTACCGTCCGTGGCAAGCGCTATCCACTGCGTGAGTCTCCGACTTCCAACCATCAACGACGAGGTTGCACCGTGAGTCTTCTGTCGCTTCGGCGAACCATCACACCCGTGCTTGCGGCGTCCATCGCGCTGACCGCCGGGCTCACCACCGCAAGTCTGATCCCCGCCGACACCGCTGCCGCTGCGACGGCCGTGTCCTGCGAGGTGCAGATCCACCCAGAGGTCGACGACGCCGGATTCACTCATCCCGGCATCGGTCTGACCGCCGAGAACCTCGCCAACGCCCGCGCTGGTATCGCGGCCGGGGAGGAACCGTGGACGAGCTACTACAACCAGATGCGGCAGTCCACCGCGGCCGCCGGGACGGTCACCTCCTCCAACGCGAGCACCACGGACCCGACGAAGCCGATGTCCGTCGCGTTCAACTCGCAAGCTGTTGAGTCCCGCTTCATCGCTGACGGTCTGAAGGTGTACTCGCAGTCACTGATGTACTACTTCACCGGGCAGGAGTCCTACCGCGCCAACGCGATGGCGATCATCCGCATCTGGGAGCAGATGGACCCCGCGCAGTACGGGCAGTATCCGGACGCGCACATTCACACCGGCATCCCGCTGAACCGGATGCTGACCGGCGCGGAAATCCTCCGGTACAGCTCCTGCGGGACCGACGAGACCGCGCCGTGGACGCAGAGCGACACGACGAAGCTGACCGCGAACCTCATCACCCCTGTCATCGAGAACTTCCAGCACGACCAGAACCACTTCATGAACCAGCACCTCTATCCGCTGCTTGGGGCGATGGCTGGCTACATCTTCACCGGCAACGACACCCGGTACGCCGAAGCAGTGGAATGGTTCACCGTGAACTCCACCGCTGACAACAGCGGCTTCAACGGGTCCATCGAACGGCTGTTCCGGATGGTGGACCGCGACGACAAGACAGGGCAGCCGATCGCTGACCCGCACGTGCAGCAGGTCGAGATGGGACGCGACCAAGCGCACGGCGGCGGTGACCTCACGAACGCGTACTACCTCGCCCGGATGATGCTCGCGCAGCACACGAAGGTCGACCCGGTGCACGGCACTATCTCCACCGCAGCGAACGCGGTCGGCCCGTACGAGTTCCTGCAAGACCGGATCCTCGCCGCGGCGGACTACTTCTGGCAGTTCATGCTCGGCCACGACCCGGAGTGGACGCCGGTGGGGTACTCCATCGGCACCGACGGCACGATCAAGGACACGTACGACCACATTTCCCACGCCTACCGCGGCCGGTACAACACCGCAAGCTTCTGGGATCTGTACTACTACTACACATTCACGCGCCACGAGGACCTGACGAAGAAGGCGCCGTACTACGCCGAAGCGTTCCAGAAGCGGCTGCCGCTGATCTACAACTACAACGGCGCAGCGGTGAACGCTTGGGACAGCCCCGACGGCGGTGGTGACTTCTGGCTGTACGTTCCGCCGGCCGCTGCCGGCACGAGCATCCCGAAGCCGCAGGCGAGCAAGACCGTCCTCGATATCGAAGACCGATACACCTCCATCAGCGGCAACGTCACCGCCGGATCGGATGATGGGACGGGTTACGCGCGCCTGGCGGCTTCGACGTCTGGGTCGAAGCTTGCCTACCTCACGGGCTCCACCGCATCGAAGGCTCTGTCGTTCCGGATTCGGACCGACGGCACCGCGAAACTCGCGGTGGTCGCCGACTCCGTCCACGAGACGATCACGCTGCCGAACACGCACGCTGCGTGGCGGAACTTCCGCGTGACACTGACGGCGTCGGAATCGCTACCCGACCTGTTCTACCTGACCGCAACCGGTGACGGAGCGAACGTCGACGTCGACAGCATCAACACCGCTCCGACAGGTATGGCGTTGACGTGGGGCAACGTGACCGCACGGATCGTCACCTGGACCGGGCAGCAGACAACGACGGACCTCAGCGCGGCGAACACCGGTTTGTTGACGTACTCCGCCGACGGGCTCCCCAGCGGCGCGGCGCTCGACTCGGCGACAGGCGAACTGACCTGGGATGCACGCACCGCCGGGTCGTTCACCTTCACTGAAGCGGTCAGCGACGGAACCTCCGGCGTCGCCCGGAACGTTACCGTCGCAACCGCGCAGGGCCGCGGCGGTGCACTTCGCCTGGCAAAGACGGGCTACCGCGGAGGTGTCGAGTACGAGCCGGCCACCGCAACCGCATACCAGGCGGCGTGGAACGCCGCGACCGCTGCTGCCGACACCGGAACGGACGCCGCCTATCTCAACACCCTCCGCACGCTCGTCACCGCAACCAACGGGCTGAAGCTTGAGTCCCCGCGTCTGGCGGACGGCAGTCTCGACTACGCAGAGCTGCTGGCGTCGAGCTCGGCGGGAACGACTGTCTCCACACTGACCGACGGCACGAACCAGACCGGCACCACGTACCAGACCGCATCCGGGCTGGCGCAGATCGTCAATTTCGGGCCCTCGAGCCGGGTGACCGCATCCAAGTTCGGGTTGCAGTCGAACATTTTCGAGGACCGGTTGGCGAACTCTGCCGTGTTCGGTTCCAACAACGGCACCGACTGGACCCGACTCACTCCCGACGTCACGAAGATGACGCAGGACTACCAGGTCCTCGACGTGGAGCCGGACCTGCGGCAGACCCGCTTCCAGTTCTTCAAGGTGCAGCTGCTGCAGCCGCTCCCGGACGTTCTCTATGGGACGATCAACAACCTGTTCGAGATGACTGAGTTCCACATCTACGGTGACCGACACCCCACGACAGGGCAGCTCGACCAGGTGAGCATCGCCGGACCGAGCACCGCGGTGAACGGCCGCGTCATCGCCGGCGACGCCGTGACCCTCACGTTCCATTCACCGGACCCGGTGACGAATCCTGTGGTCACCATCGGAGGGAGCACTGCGACCGCTGCCTCGAGAGACGGCCAGACGTGGACTGCACAAGCTGCGGTTCCCGCATCGGTGAAGACGAACCAGCAGCTGCCGTTCAACATTGACTGGACGACCCCAGATGGAAGAACAGCCGACCAAGTCGGCACGACAACCGACGGCAGCAAACTGTACGTCTCCACGAACCAGGGCCTCATCGACGCCGTCATCGCGGCAACGCAACCCACGAACGATGCCGGCCAGGTTGTGGCCAGCATCACCACGGATGCCGCGCGACTGTTCGACAACAACGCGGGCACACACTCCGACACACGTCTGGTGAACGGGCGAGCCAGCATCGTCTGGGACCTCGGCGCCGGCTCCGCAGCAACCATCACCGGCGTCGACGTCCTCGTCCGGCAGGACCAGTACGGCACGTCACGGCTCAGCACGCTGCGCTTTGAAGGATCCGCCGACGGAACAACCTGGACGCCGATGACGACCACCGTGACCGCCTCCGCCGACTGGCAGCACCTCGACAGCACGAACGCCGGGGCGTTCCGGTACCTGCGGTTGACGAACGGCAACATCATCAACATCGCTGAAACGCGGGTGTTTGGAACCGTCAGCGGTCCCGCCGCGCCATGACGGGCCACCGCCCGGCAGCATTCACAAGCTGCCGGGCGGTTACGCATCACGCGGGGAAAACTCGTTTATTAGCGACGGCCGTAGGAATCGCATAGAAGCGCGTCGACTAAACCCGACAGTCAATGTTCCTTCGGCGCCCAGGTTTCCCACCACTCGACTCTCGCACGGCCGTCCTCGATGAACAGAGGAAGCCACACCGCGGGGGAGTGGAATAGGTCATCCTTCGCCCATCGGTCCCCGACGTACACCCAGCCTCCAGCCGGGCCGCGAACTACGGTGCTTATCTGTGATTCGATGGTGCGGCTTCCGGCGGGAGCAAGGTCCTCCCACGTGCTCCAAGGGCCACCAAGGTTCGTAGCGGTTGCGAACTTATCGTCGTTGTGGCTCCATCCGGTGAGGTCGGACCCAAAGAGGTAATACGTTCCAGCCTCCTTCACCACGGCTGGAGACTCATAGCCATGTGCTCCGTCCATTTTCATGGTGGTCGCTACAATGCGTTCCGGTCGTAGGAAATCGTCAGAAATCTCGTAGATGTGCAGTCCCGACGCGCGATCTTCCGAAAGCAGGTATGTATCCGGTGCGTCTCGGCGCGGCCGTGCGGCTCGATCGGGCTGACTTAGGTTCAAGCTTCACCGGCACAGAAGACTTCGAACGGCTCGAGTGAGACGGATCGTTCGCTCAGTCGAACGAGCATTTGATGCTCGACCTGGGCAGGTAGCCGATAATATACATTATGTCAGATAAAAGGCGTTTTACTGTTCGAATCAAGGGTGACTAGCAGCCATGTGACCTGTGAGACGCTGCCAGCGTGGATCAGCGAGACCTCGAACAGCTCATCGCAGCAATCGGTCACCCCGCCCCGTGGGACTACTTCGTGGGAGCAACGTCGATACTCGCTTCGGCCGCGAGCGTCGTCGTGGCAATCGTCGCGACCCGGATCGCACGGAACGCCGAAGCGGGTCGTGTACAAGCGGAACAGCGGCTCGCACAGGAGCGCGCCGAAGGAGCTCTGCGGGACGCACTACGGGCGCTCATTACGGCGCTTAGCGAACAAATCCACGAGATCACCGCCTGGGCCGCACGTCCCAATGACACGCTCTCTGCGGCTGGCTTCGAGCGGACAAACGGCGGTGTCGAGGACCTCCTGATCCGGTACGGGCCAGTCGAGGGATCACCGACCCCGTACGTCGGAGAGGCAGCAGTGCGGCCGGCCTTTGACCTACTCCGAGGCGAGATGGACAATGTGCTGCTCGCCGCCACGCCCAGCAGCATCGGCCCACTCGAGACGATGCGCGAGCTCGTGCTCCTGGTGGTCATCGAGCCGCAGTGGTTCGGCGCCACTGGCCACCTCACGGCGATCCGATCCGCGCTCGCCCGCTGGAGTGGTCGGGCGGCCGGCGACGCACAGTTCTCCTCGGACCTTGAGCAGGTTCGCTCCCAGTACCTCACCCAGTGCCGCGAGGTCGAATCTCTCCGCGGAACACAATGACTCCGCGACGTCTGCACGTCTCGGTCTGTCAGTTCAGCGCACTGGAAGGCGAGACGCGTTCGTCCTCCAGAACCTGCCCAGGCGTGAAGAGCGTCGCGTGGGGATGCTGCGGTGGCGACCGCTGGTGCGGTGGCCGCTCGCGACCGTCGTCCAGGATCGGGAACGGCACGTCGGCTACCGCATGGCTTAAGCCAGACCCACACCCGGGTCCTGTCGCACCCAGCACTCCCCCTGGCTGGACAGCGAAGGCCCCGCTCGCCGGGGCGAGCGGGGCCTTCTTGTTGCTACCGCGCGCCGAGGACCTTGAGGAGTTCCTCCTTGGTGAGGTCGAAGGATCCGTCCCCGTACGCGCCGGTGCGGATCTTCTCGCGCCAGATCGGCGTGAACACCTCCAGCATGCGCAGGTACGACGGCAGCCAGGGGTGGTGGGAGTTTCCGCCGTCATACGGGCTGTCGTCCTCGAACCGATCAGCCAATGACGGCCAGCGTCCCTGGTCGACGACGAGGTGGCGGGCATAGCTGAGCAGGCGGCTCTCGTGGTCGTCGTTGGCGTCGAAACCGCGGAACCTCGTCCGGTAGGCGGTCTGTTCGTCGAAGCTTCCACGATCCGCATCGTTGAGGCGCTCCATGGAAGTCTCAAGGGCTCGGAACATGTCGAGGATGTCCATGACGAGGCCGCTGTCCCGGCGTGGTAGTTCCGCATAGATGGCGGTGAAGAGCTGCGGGTACTCTCCCGTCCACCCGTACTCGAGGACCTTTGCGCGTTCACGCTCCCAGTCCCCGTCAGCGTCCGGCTCCGCATCGAGCTGCTGGGCATGGATCCGGTGGAGCATTGCAAGCATGTGCCGCTCGACAGTGCTGAGGCGCTCGGGGACGGGGGCCTGGCCGGAACGGTCCACCTCGTCACGATCGTCGTCGCGCTCGAGACTCGACAGGACGATCTCCCGCGCGTGCGGGCCCACGGTGAGACCGTGCTCTCGTGCGGTCGCTTCGAGAGTGCGATACGCGTCGTCGGGGACGCGGAAGGTGATGACTTCGCTCATGCTTTTCACCGTAACGTATACGTGTAAACAATACAAGGATTTCTGTCTGGGATGGAGGATGCCCGCGTTGGGGTGCCTCTACCCCAGCGAGCGACGGGCCGTCGGACTCGGCCGGCCGCAACGTCTACGGTGCGGACACGTCATCGGCCCGGGATCGCCGAGCAGCGCGGCCGTTCACCTCGTTCTTCCGGACCGCCTCGGACTGCTCGTTCCCGAGGCGCTGTTCACTAACGTGCCTGGACCTGGCCGCACCACAGGGTCAGGACATCCAAAACCCACGCCGGCCACAGGCACCTCAACCACCGGCAGAACGAAAGTCTCAGCGCGGACATCGACAAGGCTCGTCGCTGGGCCCACAGTCGAGGACCGACAGTCGCCGAGCGTGTAAACGGTAGGCGAGCCTCGTCTGGACGCGATCGAACCGCCGACGTTCACCAACGGATAGGACCGAATTCCTAGCAATGCATCCGTGGCTCCTACAGGAATGGGACCGAGCTGGTCCGAGCCTCGCAGTTATCGACAAAGTCGGGATAGACTGACTGTGTCCGGAATCCTCCAGACACAGAAACACCCCAGCGGTGCTGGGGTGTTCTGCCCTCACAACCAGTCGACGGTCAACTTTGACAGGTGTACACCGTCGGCGGAAAGGTCCATTTTGAACAGGCGCTTCGCCATGTCCATGCGGATGCGCGGCCTCTGCGTCATCCGCGTTCACTACGAGTCTACCGCGAACGAAAACGTTACGCCAGTACGTATGAGTGCCGCGGTAGTTATTTCCTTTATTGCGACAACGTTGACGACGATGCTTACGGCAGTTCAGTTGTTGGATTGCGTTTCCTCCGCCATCACAGCAACGTCGTAAACGGCCATCTCGATCGAACGGCCCGTCTCGTTTCTATGAGACGGGCCGTTTTCATGTTTCTCGTGCAACTTCTCCTGCCGGCGAAGCGTTCCACAACGACAGAAGCGCAAGCATCATTGACAGTCGTGCTTCCATGTCCCGTTTCGTTTTCGTCGACGTCGGCCACATCAGCCCTGCATCCAGCGACGCGCGCACGTCTGGCAGGTGGGTGGCTTCCCGAGAGAGCCAGGCAAGCACTCGCGCCCGGCACGGTTCATCCGTAGCCTGGAACCAGAGAAGGAGGTGCCGGGATGACGATGAGTACGCGTGTGCTGTACAGCGACGTGAAGCCGTACGCCGTGCCCGCGCGCCTCGAGGACCTGCGTGGGCCCGAGCATGGAGTGCTCGAGCTGCCGTTGAACGTCTACTGGGGTCCGAACCCGCTGGTCGATCTCGACACGGACGACGGCGTCGAGAAGGCGTACCAGTCGGTGATCCAGGAGGGCCGCGTCGAGGACCTCGTCGCGATCCTCCACCCGGCTCGCCTCCACGCGGTCTGGGCCGACCTCCTTATCCCGGGCCGCGCTCGCACCGAGTGGGAGTCCCACTTCCCCACCCTGGCCGCGTGAGCGAGGACACCACAGAGCTGCAGCGACAGGTCACCCACGCTGCCCTCGACGCGCTCCGCGAGCACCCGTTCGCTCTTGCTGGGTCCGGCGCGATCCGGGAGCACGGGTTCATCCGCCGGCTCTCCCACGACGTCGACCTGTTCAGCAACGACCCCGCGTCGTTCGGCGCCGCCGTCGACGCGCTCGACGCGGAGCTAACCGCCCGCGGGTTCACCGTCGACCAAATCCGCCGATACGAGTCGTTCGCGCAACTGCGCGTGACGACCGCCGACGGGCAGGCAGTGGACATGGACCTCGCCGTCGATTGGCGCAGCACCGAACCGGTGTCCCTACAGGTCGGTCCAGTGCTCGCGGTCGAGGACGCCGTCGGCAGCAAGGTCGGCGCGATCTACACCCGTCTCGAGGCCCGCGACTTCATCGACGTCGACGCGATCCGCCAGTCCGGCCGCTTCACCGACGAGCAGCTGCTGCAGATGGCCGAGACCCGCGACGACGGGTTCGACCGTGCCACCTACGCGACCCAGCTCCGGCAAGTGGCCCGGATCCGAGACGGCCGGTTCGCCGACTACGGCACAACCGGCGAGGACCTGACCGCGCTCCGCACCCGGATCCTCGACTGGGCGGACACGATCGCGCCGCGGTCGGCTGACCAGCGCACGCCAGCAACGACCGTCTCACCGTCACGACTCGCTGTGCCAAAAAGTCCCTGGCCCACTGACACAGCACGGTCGACGGCGGCAACTCCACGGCGTGAGCGTCCGGGGCCAATCATCGTCTGACCTCCTACCGATTAGGTAGCAGGCTCGTCGCGGTAGAGGGCACGCTGATGGGTCGTCACCAGCACGAGGGCACTGTCAGCCAGCTCCCCAAGCCGGCTACGCCGGCGGTCGCACTCCGCGACGATCTGGTCGGCGCGGATGGGGCGTTCGATCCGCGTGACATCCGTCATCTCCATGCGCATGGTGTGCAGCTGCTCGCGTAGGTCGTCGTCGAGAATCCGGTTCGTGACGAGCATGAGCTCAGCCGAGACAGCCAGCCCCTCTTCGCCGCCCGCGGGGTGGTTGCTGGTCAGCAGCCCGGATGTGATCAGTGCGCTCTCGTCCGCGAGGAGGAGCCGCATCCGCATTCGGACGTGACCATGCACGAGGTCGGGGAGACGACTGAACGTCTCGATCTCGAAGGCGCGTCGTTCGGCGTGTTTCGCAGCCGCGCGTGCCGCGTCCCTCGCAATCTGTTCTCGTCGAAGAGCGCCCGCGTTTGCCCACCAGTGGCCGAAGACGGTCCCGAGGGAGCCGATGGCCGCACCGACCACGCCGCTCGCAGCGGGGATGATGAGTTCGACCCAGGTGAGCTCTGCCATGCCGAGAAGGTATCGGGGAACTGCCGCTGTGCCATGTGGTGATCAGGAGATCGAGGGGTTGTCTCCGTCTACGGGTCGCCACGAGGCCGGCGCCGCCACGTCCTCCGCTCGTGCACGTCGTGCAGCACGACCGTTGGCCTCGTTGCGGCGGACCGGGTCGGGTTGGCTGCCGCGGAGGCGCTGTTCGGTGACGCCGTCGTCAATCCGCGCCATGACCTTCCGGTACGACTTCGACAGCTTCGCCTGCTGCGCCTTGTCCTGCTCGAGGCCGGCGGTGAGACGGTTGCGGGCGTCGGCGAGCTTGTCGCGTTCGGCGGGCTCGACGGGACGGCCGGCGTGCCGGTTCGCGTTGTCGCGAGCTTCGAGGTCGGCCAGACGTTGGTCGAGCTTGAGTAGCGTCCGTTCCCGCTGCGCGATCCGGTCGACGACCTGCTCGAGCGCGTTCCGGGCGTCGTGCTGCACGGCCCGTTCGGACTGCAGGCGGTCGTCGACGTTGGCGGCGTGTCCCCAGGGGCGGTCCTGCCATGGCGCCGGCACGTCTGGCTCCCCCACTGCCCGAGCGGCGGTGTCGAGTTCGGCCTGCGCGGCGGCACGGCCGTCAGCGATCGTGGTCTGTCTCGCCGAAACCTGGGCCGACAGCTCGCCGGAACTCCGGGCCGGGAGTCCTACTTTGGCCCGCTCGCCGACATGTGGCGTGCGGCGCGAGCGGCGGTGGAGCGCCAGCGCGCGATGCGACGTGCGTCCCGAGCCGACCCGCCCGGCTAGATCCTGGACGCCGTGCGGCTTCCGACTCGCCCGCAACCGAGGCCCGCTACCCCATTCGGAGCGGCCTGCCTTCTTCAGCTTGGAGGTATTCATCCGTGCCGATAATGTATCTTATGTCAGATTAGCCCTCCCCGGCTGACATGGCGGCGGATCGCGCTGAAACACGTCTGTAACTTGGATCACCTACGCTGGCTAACGTACGTTCGTTCGGCAGCTGGAGGTGGGCTTTGGTGGTCACGGAGCAAAGAACCGTTCATGGCAGTGTTGCCATCGTCGGGAGTGGCCCATCCGGCTGCTACACCGCTGCGGCCCTGAGGAAGAGCGCACCGGAAGTAGAGATCGTCGTCTTCGACTCGCTGCACACTCCGTACGGCCTCGTCCGACATGGCATTGCGCCGGATCATCAGGGGATGAAGGCTGTGACTCGGCAGTTCGATCGCATCTTCGCAGACGGTCACGTCCGATTTGTGGGCGGCGTGCACATCGGCCGTGACCTGACCCTGTCCGATCTTCAGAACCACTTTGATGCTGTCGTCGTCGCGACCGGTCTTCCGGAGGACCGGCCGCTTTCCGTTCCTGGAGCTGATCTGCCGGGCGTCGTTGGATCCGGTGAGATCGTACGGCTTCTCAACGCACACCCGTTTGCGCGGCTGCGGACCACGTCCGCGCTGCCGAAGCGCGGCCTCGGCAGCGAGATCGCGATTATCGGCACCGGCAACGTCGCCATCGATGTGGTGCGCTTGCTCGCGAAGTCCCGCGCGGAACTACATGGCTCTGACGTTGACGATGGGGCCCGTGATCTGCTGCGTCCGGATCAGATCCGTCGTGTGCGGATTTTTGGACGAGGCCCCGCAACAGCCGCGAAGTGGGATCCTTCAATGCTGCGAGAACTTGCCGGCGTCGCACGGATCGACCTCACCATCGATGGCGTCGCGTTCGTCACCGAATCCGCGACGGTGGCCCCGACGAGCACGGACGCCACAGCTGAACCCCTGCTTGTTGACGTGCAGTTCGACTTCACGCTCGAGCAGCTCACCTCCTCCGCCGCCGGCGCACTGGAGGTGCATGGTCACGGCCGCGACATGAGCTCCGTCGTGATCGAGGCTGACACGGTGATCACTGCAATCGGATTCGTCGACACCGCGAAGCCGATCGGCGACGTCGACCTGCCGGTGTTGTCCCGGCGAGTGCGGACGGTTGGTGGCTGCGGGACCGGTGTTCTCGGGAGCCTCGCGCAGAACCGCAAAGCCGGACAAGAAGCCGCCGCCGCAATCCTCAAAACGCTCGGAACGCTCACTCACCCCCGGTCGGGATGGTCAGGTCTGTCCGCACGTGTGCCCTCACAGCACACTGACTACGTCGCGTGGAAGCGGATAGACGAGGCGGAGCAGGCGCGTGCTGGTACTGATCGGTGCCGACGCAAGTTCAGCACGCAGGAGGAGCTGCTTGCGGCGGCCTTCACTGCTGCACCGTGACCGGCGCACCGCCTCCGATGCGGCTTTTGCGGGCACGGAGCCTCTTTGGAATCCTGTTGTCAGTTTTCGTGGTGCCGATGTCAGTCGCCGGCACTGCGGTCACTCTCCCAGCGGTTTCGGCGACTCTCGGAACGGCTCCGTTGCCTCTGCAATGGGTAGTGAACGCGTTCAACGTCGCGTTCGCTGGAAGCACGCTGCTGTGGGGTTCCGCCGCAGACCGGGTTGGTCACCATGTGGTGTTAAGGATTGGGGCGGGAGTTTTCGTTGCAGGTTCTGCTCTCAGTGCCGCAGCACCGACTCTTGTGGTACTTGATTGTGCCCGCGCTGCTGTCGGTGCTGGCGCAGCGGCATTGCTGACAGCGAGCACCGGGCTGATCGCGACGGCGACTTCACCGATCGCACGCGGTCGAGCGTTCGCGAATTTCGGGGTGGTGATGGGCGTCGGACTCGCGCTCGGGCCGACGATCGCAGGTATCCTCGCCGATGCTGTCGGGTGGCGTGCCGCGTTTGCAACACTCGGAGCGGTGGTCCTCGCAGGTGCCCTCCTGGGCGGCCCCTTGCCGGGGCGTACCGCCGCGGTGCTGCAGCGGACGACGAGGTTGGACGCGCCGCTGCCACCCCTTCATGCTGTGCTGCAGCCGCGTTTCGTAGCGGTGTGCTGCGTTCCGGTCTTACAGGCTCTGGGCTGCATCACGCTCCTGACCTATCTCCCGCTCGTATTGCGGGCGAGCTGGCATCTTGCGGCCGCCGGAGCCGGTGTGGCGATGCTGCTCCTGACTGCGCCGTTGCTACTGGCCTCCTTCGCCGGCACGATGATGACAGGGCGAAAGGGAGCCAGCTCGCCGGAACGAGTCATCGTCGCTGCACTGGTGAGCTTGCTCATCGGTGATGTCGTGCTGATCGGCGCACACTTCCTTCATCCAGCGGTGGTCGCCGTAGGCATGGCACTGGTAGGTATCGGATTCGGCTTGCCACTCGGCATCCTCGACCGAGAGGCCCTGCTGGCGGCGCCGAAGGGTTCCACTGGCACCGCTGCGGGCGTATTCAACTTCGTCCGACTGGGAGCGGAGGCAGCGGCCGTCGCAGCATTCGGAGCGACACTGAACGCCGTCATTCACGCATCGGCGACGGACGCAGTCGCACGTGTCGCGCTGGTCGGAAGCCCCGGCACGGCCGACCTACTTGGCGGCGCATTCGCCTGGGTACAGGGCGGCGCGACGATTCTCGTAAGCGCGGGAACAGCAATCACGATACTGCTCCTAAGACGATCTCGAGCAGCGAACACCGGGACAACTGCAAACGACAGCGAACTTCCGGTAGCAGGCGTCGGACGCCAGTCGCCCCTGCCCTGAGTCAGCGTGTCAGCGCGCGTCCTCGACCTCATCGGCGGAGAGCTGAGACGACGCCGCAGCGGGCAGTTTCAGGAGCATTCTGCTCACCTGCTGTGCTCGTGCAATGCCATCGGGGAGATCATCTGGTCGGCACCAACGCGTGGCTCCTTCCAACACGGTCATCACCAACGCGAGAATTTCTTCCGACAGCGCCACGCCCATATCAGTGGCAGTTGCCCGATACATATCCTCGTAGTGCCGTACCAGCGCATCTACGTCCGCACGAACTGCGACAGGAAGAAAATGCACGGTGCGGTCAGTGGCGACTAGGAGATCCCAAAGGTTACTCTCTGGGAGACGCACCTGACGTGAAAGATGCGTTGCGACGAGAGCGTCCCAGAATGCTGCAGGGCCGACAGCAGCGTCGACGGCATTGAGGATAGCCGACCCGAACTTTGAGAAATGCCAACGCAACGAAACCGCAACGATCTCGTCCTTGCCCTCAGGAAAATGCGCGTACAGGCTCGGTGCCTTGATGTGCAGCTCCGACGCAAGCATCCGCATCGTCACTGCCGTAAAGCCGTGCACGTTCGCCAACCGAAGAAACGCCTCCAGTGCCTGCTGACGAGAAGCGGTCTGCGCCGACCAGTCGAACTGCTCGAGATGTTGCTGCAGTCGCTTGGCGGCGTCCAGGCGGTGCGTCGAGCTCATCATCCTCCATCGACAGTGCCGACGGTTCGAGCACTCACCCAAAGAGTATCGCAGCCAGGACCTGGCCTCCGGCGCGCCTCGCGCAGTGCGGTGACGGCAGATGTCATCTACCCGCAACATTTCGGAAACAGGCCGCGCGTAACCTAACGAACGTGCGTTCGGCGGCGAACGCTACACGAGAGGAGTCCTCTGATGAACGTTCGAGTGATGTACGGCACTGAGTCAGGAAACGCAGAGATGGTTGCCGACGAGATCGTCGACGCTCTCGCAGGTCACGGACTCGAGGCAACATCGCAGGATCTGTCCGACGTTGATGTCGCCTCCCTCAATCCGGCAACGGTCATTTTGGTGAGCTCCACCTATAACGAGGGCGATCTACCTGCCAGCGCTGAACCATTCGTCGCTGCATTGGACCTGTTGCAGCCGGATCTCAGCGGCGTCAGGTTCGCCGCGTTCGGCCTCGGCGACAGCACGTACGAGTTCTACAACAACGGAATCGACACACTGCGCAAACTGCTTACCCATCTGGGCGCAGAACAGGTTGGCGACACCGGCAAGCACGACGCTTCCTCCGGCGCATCACCCATCGAGCCAGCAGTGGCCTGGACGAGCGCCGTCATCAGCAATCTCACTCTCACGACCACAAGCTGATCGGAACACCTTCATGAGTCTCACACTGACGCCCGCCGCGGACCTGTTCCCGTGGAGTGATCCCCAGTTCCAACAAAATCCCTATCCCTGGTACGCGGCCGCTCGCGCGGCGGCTCCTGTGCACCAAACGGATGACCGAACGTTCGTGCTGACGCGATATGACGACGTCATGCATTACGCCAAATTGCCCATCATGAGCATCCGAGAGGCGGACTGGGTCGATCCGAACCCGTGGGAAGCATTCGGTAACACGGTCCTCGCGAAGGACCCGCCGGACCACGCGAAAGCACGTCGACTCTTCAGCCGCTGGTTCACCCCGAAACTGATCAGAGACTGGGTTCAGTTCACCCGCGAATCGATCACAGACCGGTTGGCGACCTACGAGCCCGGAACTCCCGTGGACGCCCACTGGGACTTCGGCGTGGTCCCCACCCACGTCACCATGGCGCGGGTCCTTGACCTGCCGGCCGGTGACCCGGAGAAGCTGTTCTGGGCCCTGTGGGACGCGATGCTCATCCAGGCAACTGACCCTGCACCGGGCACTCGTGAGGTCTCCGTCCGCGGCTTGGAGTATCTCTTCAACACCACCAGCGAACTTCTGCATGCCAAAGCTGCCAATCCCGGATCAGGGCTCGCCGACGCAATCCTCACTGCGCACGTGAATGGCGATATCACGTGGCGGGAGGCGCTCGAGAACATCGTGCTGTTTTACATGTCCGGCGGCCCGAACCCGGCCGTGCTCATCGGCGCGGGATTCGAGCTATTTGCAACGCAGCCCGGGCTGATGCAGCTCTTCCGGGACAAGCCGGAGGTTCGCGAACGTGTCGTGAACGAAATCGCGCGGCTGACGCCAGTCGAGTTGATCCTCACTCGCTTCCCTACTGAGGACATCACCATTCATGGTGTAAACATCCCCGCCGGCTCGCAGCTGAAATTCCCCGTCGGAGCCGTGAATCGTGACCCGGACGTTTTCCCGGAACCAGATCGATTCGATTGGGAGCGCCCTCTCGATGCCAGCCGCAACCTCACGTTCGGGCTCGGGACCCACAGTTGTGCTGGGCAGCTCATTGCTCGCGCGGAAGTTGATGCCGTGTTGACCATGGTCAGCGAACGGTTCGATTCCGTAGAAATCCTCGCCGAACCTGAACTGGTTCGCACTGACCGACTCGTCGCATACAAGACCCTCCCGGTGGCGCTGCGATGACAAACCGAATTCGGCAGATTCTGCGCTGGCTTCTCGACGGTTACTACACCAGCCTTGAGCTGCGCTGGCTTCCGATCCGGCGATGATCTCATAAATGAACTATCACGGTGGCGCCGCGGGCTTTGGCCTGCGGCGCCATCGTTGTTTCCAGACGAGTACGCATTCCGCAATAACCCGGTAACACAACAACGCTCAAGTCGTCACGCGGACGAAACATTGGTCTCCTAGGCTTCCGAACGAGCGTTAGTTTGGTCCGAGCCTGCATGGCACCTAATACTCGTCTGATGTTGTCCCCTCGCGCCAAGCAACACCCCAGAAGTCTCCTCCGGTCAGCGCTATAGCACCTCCCGAGCCCAAAGGATCTTGCATGTCAAAGATTATCGCCGAGACCCCAATCGGCAGCTCCGTCGCTCCGACAATGTCACAATCCGCAACTGTCGAGGGCAGGCTTTCCGGCCAACTCGGTACCACCTCACTCGTATTGAGTGTCATGGCGTTCTCGGCCCCCATCGTCACCGTCGCCGGCTATATCGCCTTCGCAATCGGCTTTGTCGGAGAGGCTGCGCCGATTGCCTGGATTATTGCGACAGTCGCGCTACTGATCTTCTCGGTGGGTTACACCGCGATGACCCGTCATATCCCTCGACCAGGCGCCTTCTACGCCTATATCAGCCTCGGCCTCGGTAAAGTGCTCGGCGTCGGGGGGGCCTACCTCGCGACAGTGTCCTACATGGTAATCACTGTTGGCATTTACGCTTTCGCGGGCACAACCGTGTCATCTTTCCTTGCTGATTTCAGCGGACTGGGCGTGCCATGGTGGTTCAGCACCACATTGGTCTGGGTGATTGTCACAGTGCTGGCACACTTTCACATCGAACTCTCGGCGAAGATCCTCGGAGTCGTCATGGTTCTCGAAGTACTCATTGTCGCTGTCTTCAACGTCGTCACGCTTGCTCGAGGTGGAGCTGAAGGACTCAGCGCCGCCCCGTTCAATCCAGCCGCGTTCATCAACGGGGGTACAGGCCTGGCGCTGCTCTTCGCGTTTAGCAACTTCATCGGTTTCGAAGCCACCGCTCTGTACCGCGACGAAGTGATGAATCCGAATCGGACCGTTCCCCGCGCGACATACATCTCCGTTGCGCTCATTGGTGGATTCTACGCGCTGTCCGCGTATACGCTTATCATTGCTTTCGGACCGTCCGCGGTTGCGAAGGCCACCAGTGCACCTGGCACGATGTTCACCGAGGCGCTCACCCGCTATGTCGGCGCGACCGTTGCGCAAGCCACGCTCCTCCTGGTGATGACTAGCGCGCTCGCATCTGTCTTGTCCGTGCACAACGTGACGGCTCGGTATCTGCACAACCTCAGCGCGGATCATGCCCTGCCTGGGTGGCTGTCTGCTGTGCACCCCAAGCACCGGTCCCCTTACCGTGCCTCGCTGATCGCCGCCCTTGCCGTTGCAGCGATGCTGCTCCCGTTTGTTGTCGGAGGCGCCGACCCGTCGTTCATCATGGGAGCAGGGAGCGGCATCGGGACCGCAGGTGTCCTGATCCTCATGGCCCTGGTGAGCCTGGCAATCCCGGTTTGGTTCAAGCGCCGGGGCCTGCCTGCTGGCGAACGGCGCTGGCGTGTCTACGCCGCACCTATCGTCGCATTTGTACTCATCAGTGCCGTCGTCGTATTCGCCATCGTGCGCTTCGATTTGCTTGTTGGTGGTGCTCCAGGACAGAACCTGTGGATGCTGCTGGTCCTGCTCGCCGTGCTCGTTGCCGGCTGTTGCGTGGCGCTGCACTTCCGACGTAACCGGCCGGACTGGTACGCCCGTTTGGGCCGCGCCGTCGACGAGGAGCACCACTCCGTCAGCTAGAACGAGCTCGCGACGTCACATGCCGAGGGTCGCCGCAATTACGGCGGCGATCTTCGGCGTGCGTCACGCATCTGACGCGTCACTGTTGCAACGAAACCGCAGTGGTTGTAGCACCAGCGGTTTTGCGCTTTTTCCCTTCAGCGCCGAGCGAGCGACAACGCGCAGTCCTCATGAATTCCGGTCCTGCCCAAGATCCGTCTCCGCGACTACCCAGCGGAGTCACGCCACACGATCTCGTTCGGCAGAATCTCATGCCGCCCTCGAACTGCGCTGCCGTCAATTTCGTCGAGTAACATTTCCGCCATCCGAATTCCCGTTTGTCGAGCTGATTGACGCACGGTGGAAATTTGGGGCGTAGTACGTATGGCCCAGGCGGAGTCATCGAACCCGACGACAGCAATGTCAGCGGGCACACTCAGCCCTTCCGCACCAGCCGCATCGATTACACCCGCTGCGAGCGCATCGGATGCCGCGACAACCGCATCAAGACGCGGTTCCAAGTGCAGAAGATCACGAAGGGCACGTCGGCCTTCCTCCGCAGTCCAGGCATTCGCCCATACCACCAGTTCAGGGTCGTATAGGTTGCCTAAGCCTTCCTGATATCCCTGATATCGCAAGGGTGTGACCGGGGCCTCAGGCGGGCCGTTGATGATGGCGATTCGCTGCCGGCCCGACATGGTGAGCCGCTCCGATATGGCTCGTGCTCCGCCGACGTTGTCTGTGTCGACGGAGGTCACTGACGACTCCGCGAGCGGTGTGCTCGACGTCACGAGGGGCGTGCCCGAGTTCGCCAGCGCGGCAACGACCGGATCCTCAATATGCATGGCCAGCAGGAGGGCCCCGTCGACGGCACCTCCGCCGATCATCTCAATTACGCGAGCGGCCGAAGCATCGCTTTCGACAATCAGAATCGACATCTGGTAGCCACGCTCGGAGAATGTTGCATTCGCTCCAATAGCCATCCCGCTAAGGTTGGGGTCGTCGAAGAACAGATCGCTATGTTCACGTACTACTAACGCGACCGAGAAGTTCTTTCGCATGACGAGCGCTCTGGCAGTGTTGTTCTTCACATAGCCGGTTGCGGCAACAGCGCGGTCGATCGCTCGTCCCGTCTCGGAAGAGACATACGAGCGGCCGTTTAAGTATCGAGAGACAGTGGCGTGGCTCACGCCCGCCAGGTCCGCTACGTCGCGGATGGTGGAGCGTTGGCCGGGTGCTAGGTGCGTCACGGGGCCTCCTCTCTGGTTCGCCAGACTAGCGCGACGATTGCCGAGCCTCCGGCTGGGCAAGGGGTGGCGAATCAGTAGGTACACGTGTACAGTCCTGCTTCGAGGCGCGTGTGTACACGTGTACATGGGGCAAGGCGGCCCCGACGGAGCAGAGCAGCTCCGCGATCCCGAAGGAGGGCGTTGTGCCCGGAACACCCCGAAAATGGCTCACCCGGCTGATCGCAGGAAGCGCAGTCCTTGCGCTCGGCGCGACACTTGCCGGCTGCTCCGCTTCGAGCTCCTCCAGCTCCGCGGACGCGAACGAGAAGGTCACGATCAACTACTGGGGCTGGGTTCCCGGGATGCAGAAGCTCGTCGACGAGTGGAACGCGAAGAACCCGAACATCCAGGTCAAGTACTCCGCGCAGAGCGGCGGCGACGACGCAACGTTCTCCAAGATCACCACCGCGGCGCAGGCGGGGGACGCTCCTGACCTGGTGCAGTCGGACGTGAAGTGGGTGACGAGCCTGGTCCAGTACGCGAAGGACGTCACCAAGGACGCATCGACGTACGAGAAGAACTACACCAAGGGCGCGTGGAGCAACGTCACGCTCGACGGGGTGACCTACGGCATCCCCCAGGATTCCGGTCCCGTCATCTACTACTACAACAAGGCCAAGTTCGCCGAGTACGGCCTGACAGTCCCGAAGACGTGGGATGAGTTTGCGACCGAGGCGAAGAAGGTCGCCACGGAGCACCCCGGCACCTACCTGGCCGGCTTCTCCTCGGACGACACCGAAAACCTGCAGTCCTACATCCAGCAGGCCGGCGGCAAGTGGTGGTCCATCGACGGCAAATCGTGGAAGGTCGACATCGACGGCGCGACCAGCGAGAAGGTCGCGTCCACGTTCCAGGACCTCATCGACTCCAACGCGCTCTCCCCCACCAAGCGCTGGGACCCGACGTTCTACAACGACCTCACCAACAACAAGATCCTCTCGGTCGTCGGTGCCGGCTGGCAGGCGCCTCTCATCGCGGACAGCGCGAAGGCTGGCTCCGGTGACTGGGCGGTCGCACCGGCACCGCAGTGGACCGCAGGGAAGAACGTGTCCGCGAACAACGGCGGCTCCGAGCTGCTGGTGATGAATGACAAGCACACCGCTGCCGCGCTGAAGTTCGCCAACTGGCTGAACACGAACACCACCGGCCTGATGGACCTTGGCCTTTTCCCGGCCACGGCGAACGCGAAGATCACCACGCCGGAGAACATCAAGACCTACTTCAGCGGTGACGACGTCTACGGTCTGCTCTCCGACGCTGCCAACAACGTCGACACCCAGTGGTTGTTCGCCCCCGGATACGCGACCTTCAGCAAGTCCCTTTCCGATGGCATCGCGGACGTCCGCAACGGCAAGACCACCCTGCCGAAGCTGCTGCAGTCGCTGCAGTCACAGAGTCTGTCCGACCTCAAGAGCGCGGGCATCAGCGCTTCCGCAGGCTCCTGAACCCGACCCGACTGAAAGGCGCTCCCGTGTCAGTTCTTGATTCTCGACCCGTTTCAGTCGGGCCGTCCTCGAAAGGCGGCGCGTCCGGTGGTATCCGCCGGACGCGCCGCCGGGGCGGGCTTCCGCTGCCCGTCTTGCTCCTGCTCGTCCCGTTCCTGCTGTTCTTCATCGCCACGTTCGTCGCGCCGATCGTCTACGCACTGGTCACTAGCCTGTTCTCGCAGAGCAGCGGCGGAGGCCTTGGGCTGTCCAAGCAGGAGACGATCTTCGTCGGCCTGGGCAACTTCGTCCGGGTCTTCCAAGACGACGCGTTCTGGGCGGGCACGCTTCGGGTGCTGATCTACGGCGTCGTGCAGGTGCCGTTCATGACCCTGTTCGCACTCCTGCTTGCGTTGGCGTTGGACGCGATGATGTCCCGGCTGAAGCGGGCCCTGCAGGTGCTGTACTTCCTGCCGTACGCAGTTCCCGGGGTTGTCGCCGCACTGATCTGGACCTACCTGTACGTGCCGCAGCTGAGCCCCGTGGTGCAACTGCTGCAGAACTTTGGGGTGTCCTCGAACGTGTTTCTGGACCCCAGCACGATCCTGCTGTCCATCGCCAACATCACAACGTGGAGTTGGACCGGCTACAACATGATCATCATCCTCGCCGGCCTGCAGGCGATCCCACGTGATCAGTTCGAAGCGGCGCGGCTCGACGGCGCAAACGAGTGGCGCATCGCCTGGCACATTAAGGTCCCCAGCGTCTCCGGCGCGATCGGCTTGTCGGTGCTGATGTCGATCATCGGCACCATCCAGCTCTTCAACGAACCGACCATCATGCGGACCGTTTCGAACAATATCGGCTCCGACTTCACCCCGATGATGATGGGCTACAACGCCCTCAGCACCGACCCCGGATTCTCCAGCGCCATCGCGCTGTCCATGGCAGCGGTGACCGCCGTTCTTGTCTTCGTCTGCTACCGCATCTCCTCAAGGCTTTCGCAATGACCGCTCTCCTACAGCGCCCCCAGGCCGCCCCCAAGCCTCACCAGTCCGCTGAACAGTCAGTTAACCGGCCGCGGTTCAGCTGGCAGAGCATCCCTCCTGCAGCGTTCCTGGCCATCTCGGCGATCTACTTCCTGCTGCCCGTGTGGTGGTTGGTCGTCTCCGCCACGAAGAGCAACAGCTCGCTGCAGAACTCCAACGGCTTCTGGTTCGACGCGCCCCAGATCCTCACCAACCTCGAGCGGACCTTCACCTACGGAGACGGACTCTTCGGACGGTGGGTGCTGAACTCCCTGCTGTACTCCGGCGGCGCTGCCGCGATCGGCACCCTCATCGCCGTCGCTGCTGGATACGTGCTCGGCAAGTTCGCGTTCCGCGGCCGCGGCGTGATCTTCAGCGCCATCGTCGGGGGCGTGCTCGTCCCGAACGCGCTCCTCACCATTCCGCTGTACTTCCTCGCCAGCGGAGTCGGCCTGATCAACTCGCCGTGGGCAGTGATCATCCCGTCCTGCGTCAGCCCGTTCGGCGTCTATCTCGCACGGATCTACGCAGAACAGTCCATCCCCGACGAGATCCTCGAAGCAGCCCGCATGGACGGCGCCAGCGAACTGCGCATCTTCTTCACCATCGTCAGCCGCATCCTCGGCCCGGCGACTGTGACCGTGTTCCTGTTCATTTTCGTCTCGTCCTGGAACAACTTCCTGCTGCCGCTGATGATGCTGAACTCCGACGAGCTCAAGCCCGTCACCCTCGGCCTCTACGGTTGGCAGTCCTACCGAGGAGCAGCGACCTACGACATCGTGCTGATGGGATCGCTCGTGTCGGTGATCCCGATGGTGCTCCTGTTCTTCTTCCTGCAACGCTTCCTCCGCACCGGCCTCGCCGCCGGCAGCGTCAAGGGATGATCCCCGTGTTCGGATCCGACCGTCCCCTCGGCATGCCACAGCTGCCGTTGATCGGCTACGGCGGGGACTACAACCCCGAGCAGTGGAACCCTGAAGTCATTGATCGAGACATCGAGCTCATGCGGCAAGCAGGTGTCAACCTCGTCACCGTTGGTGTCTTCTCCTGGGCAAAACTCGAGCCCACCTCCGGCGTCTTCACCCTCGACTGGCTCGAAGACGTGCTCGACCGCCTGCACGCGGCCGGCATATTTGTGGACCTCGCCACGGGAACCGCGTCACCGCCGCCGTGGCTGGGTCGGACTGAACCGAGCACGCTGCCCGTTACCGCCGACGGGTTGCGACTGTCGTGGGGTTCACGGCAGCAGTACAATCCCAACAGCAGCATCTTCCGGGAGCACATGCAAGCTCTTGTCGAGCGAATGGCTGCTCGGTTCGCGGCGCATCCCGCGGTCATTGCGTGGCATGTGAACAACGAGTACGGATGCCACGTCGCGGAAAGCTTCGACGACGAATCAGCCCGCTGCTTCCGCGTCTGGCTGCAGGACCGATACGGAAGCCTCGAGGCAGTCAATGAAGCTTGGGGGACGGCGTTCTGGTCCCAGCAGCTCTCCGAGTGGGACGACGTCATCCCACCGCGCGCGACCCCAACGCTGCACAACCCGCACCACCTCGACGACTGGCGCCGTTTTAGTTCCGACAGCCTGCTGTCCCTGTACCTGCTGGAACGTCAGATTCTGAAGGCTGCGAACCCGACAATCCCGGTCACCACCAACTTCATGGGCCTGTTCCGCCCCATCGACTATTGGTCGTGGGCACCGCACCTGGACTTCATCAGCAACGACTCCTATCCGGATCCTGCGAACCCGCGGGCAGCGCGAGAGTTCGCGTTCGAATGCGATCTGATGCGCTCCCTCGGGCAGGGACGCCCGTTCGCGCAGATGGAGCAGGTCACCTCCGCGGTGCAGTGGCGGACACGAAACGCCGTCAAACGGCCCGGCCAGTACGCGCTCTGGTCCCTCATGGCCGTTGGACTCGGCGCGGATGCGGTCCTGAACTTCCAATGGCGGCAGTCCATCGCCGGCGCGGAGACCTTCCACGGCGGCATGGTGCCCCACGCCGAAACCGAAACCCGCACCTGGCGGGAAGTGGTGCACCTCGGCGCAGACCTGCATGCCGCCGACGGTGCTCGTGGCGGCAAAATCAGCACACCGATTGCGATCCTCTGGGACTGGGAGAACGCATGGGCCTACGACCATGCGGTCGGCCCGACAACCGAAGACGCCCCTGAGAACGACACACGCGACTGGCACGCCACGCTCTTCGAACTCGGCCACAGCGTCGACTTCCGGCACCCCGGCGACGACCTCACCGGCTACCGCGTCGTCATCGTTCCGGCGCTGTTCCGGCTGACAGAGGAAGCCGCAGCGCGGATCCGAGAAGCCGTCGCAGCGGGCACGACGGTGCTCGTCACCCGGCTCACGGGCTACGTCGACGCACATGGACATGCCGTGCAGGACGGGTACCTCAGCAGCATCGCCGACGTGCTCGGTGTCCGTGTCATCGACATCATGCCTGCTGGCGTCACCCCAAGCAGCTGGGGCCGTGACGAAACCCTTCGAACGGACACCGATCGCATCTCCGCAACCGTGCAGACACCCGCGACAGCGACCACGGTGCCGCTGGAGTCGCGCGACGACCGGTTCCACCTCGCCGGCCGCTCCTGGGCTGAGGAGATCACTGTCGACGCCGACGACGTCGACGTCGTGGCAACTTTCACCATCCCGGACCTTCCCGTGACCCCTGCGGTCACCGTCCGAGAGCAGATTGGCTCCGGCGCTGCGTGGTACATCGGCACCGACCTGGACGCGCAGTCCCGCGCCGGACTGATGAAGACCGTCCTCGCGGCCGAAGGCATCCCCACGACCATCACGGCACCAGGCCTGCAAATCCTGCGCCGCGGCACCGTCACGCTGCTGCTGAACCACTCCGACGGGCCGATCGTGCACGACAACTACACCATCGCGCCCCGTTCCGCGCTCATCAACAACGCGTCCGCGGCCGCGGCCGACACCCGATCCGCCGCAGAGCACTTCGTCACTCCAGTCTGAAGTCAGTCCCACCAAAGAGAAAGCGATCGACAATGACGTCACGACCCCTCCTCCTCGCCGCGGCGGTGATCACCGCCGCGACAACCCTGCTCGCCGGAGCACTACCAGCCGCAACCGCTGCGGCAGCGACCTCACCGACGCACGTCTACGCGGCAACACCGGGAGACACCACCAGCAGCAAGTACCAGGTGCAGGCCGACGGCACTTCCGTCCCCGCAGTGCAGTACAACCAGTCCGGTTACAACTTCGACATCGCCCGGTTCTCCTCCAGCTCGAGGACTCCCGCACTAACGGTCACGCTGCCGAACACCACCATCAACTCGGTGATGATCAACCCAACCAAGTACTACCCACAAAGCGCGATCAGCGTCAGCGCCGACAAACACACCATCACGTTCCAGATGTCGGCCGCGGCGCAACTGAACTACGCGATCGTCCGCGTCAATGCTGACTCCACGAACGCCGCCGGGCAGCCATATCTCGCGATCATCAACGACCCGCTCGAAAACGCCGCCGACGAACCCGACACCACGTCGGCGTCCGACGGGTCCGGCATCAACAAGAGCACCGGAGTCCTCAACTTCCAGACGTTCGCGAACAACTACCTCGCCGCGAACCCGAACAGCTCCGCGCAGAAGGCACCCGCCGCAACCACGAGTTCCGTCGCGGGGAAGACCATCAACGGCACAGCCATCCCCGCCGGACAGCAAACCTCAGCAGGCAGCATCGTCAGCGCCAGCAGCGTCAACGTTCGCTACCCCAACGTGCGCGCGATGAGCTCCACTGACGTCACCTACGCACTGCAAGCAGCCCTCACCGTCATCAAGCAGAACCCAACGACCCTCAACACGCTGTACTTCCCCAACGGCACGTACACCTGGTCCGGGCTTGACATCAACGGCTTCAACGGCAGCGCTCTCATCGGCGGCAAGCTGAAGATCTACGTCGATGAGGGCGCGCTGCTGAAGAACCGGATCCAGGCCAACATGGAGGCGATGGAACCGGCGATCGGGATCTGGAACTCCTCCAACATCGCCATCAGCGGCCGCGGCATGTTCGACGGCAACGGCACCGGCAACTACAACGCCAGCAGCAGCGGTGACCGTCACGACGCGTACAACAGCCAGCACCAGGGCGGCGCGATGATCGTGCAGTCCTCCAACATCAGCTTCACCGACACCTACCTCCGCAACGCCAAGCAGTGGAACTGGGAAACCCACACTGCGAAGAACGTCACGTTCACCAACATCAAGGGCCTCACGCCCTACGCCCTCCCCTGGGTCGACGGAACCGACTTCGCCAGCGGACAGAACATCACCGCCGATGGCGTTCTCACCCTCGGCAACGACGATGCCTTCGCATCCGGCCACTACAACCCCAGCAACGGCTACGTCCCCACCGCCAGCGGTCTACTCAACAGCTTCGGGATCGGCACCAGCAGCCCCAACGTGCAGGGCTACGTCAACGCCGTCGCAGGCTACGACGCAGCAACCGCCGAGAATGGTGTCGCCGCAACCGGCTGGGACTCCGCCGATTCTGACGCCATCAACGTCTCGAACACTCTCGGATGGACTGTCGCTCCCGGCAACGGCATCCGGCTGGGCTACCAGAGCATGGGGTACAAGCTCGGCAACTACACGTTCACCAACGTCAACCCCACTTCCGCAACTGTCGGCGGGATCTACGTGATGAACAATCACGACACCTATCCGCGGATCAACAGCGTCACCGTTCGGAACAGCTCGATCGACACGTCCCGGCTCACCAGCGGCGGGATCAGCATCAACGGCGGCGACGGCAGTACGCAGACCGTCACTGCCGCGCAGCAGCTCAACGGCTACGCACCCAACCCGAACGGCTCCGGCTCGACGTACACCTATACGAAGACACCGATCTCGTCCGTCGTCCTCGACAATGTCGCGTTCTCGAAGCAGACCACCAACAACATCACCGGCGTCACGAGCGCCACATTCAACGACCTCAGCGTCGCCGGGCAACAGGTGCGTTACTCCAACCAGTTGGCCCTCACCGCGACCAGTGTGCCGACGCTGAAGACCACGTACACGGATTCCTCTGGGGCGACGCAACCTGTTCAGCAGAACTCCGTCCCTGCCTTCACAACTCCGACCAGCAGCAGTGCCAGCGTTGCCGCCGGCTCACGGCTCGCGTTCACTGTCGCGGCGACTGACCCTGACGCAGGCGACTCGGTCACGCTGAGTGCGTCGGGGTTGCCGTCCGGAGCGACGTTCAACCCGGCCTCCGGCGCGTTCGACTGGACCCCGACCGCAGCGCAGGCCGGCACCAGTCCGACGGTGACCTTCAGCGCATCGGACGCTGGTGCACGGGCCGGCTACTACCCAGCCACGGCACTGCCCGTCACAATCACCGTTACCGCTGCTTCCACAACCACCACGGCAATCACGGCAAACGGGGACACCTGGGTTGGCGCTTGGTCGGGTGATCAAACCACCAACAACTCCACCGGGCTGTCCCTGATCACGCGGAACACCGGTCAAGGGCTCCTCGGTGAGCAGTACACAACGGGATCTGGAGACGGGAAGATCACCTACCTGCAGTTCGACTTGTCCTCGCTGACTGCAGCACCGTCGAAGGCCACTCTGAACCTGACGTACATCGGTCACCGCACGAGTAGTGTCCCAGCGACCGACACCGACAAGGTCCTCGTCCAGCCGGTCTCTGCCACGAGCTGCACCCAAGGCTCGACGTGTCCTGTCAGCACGATGACCTGGCAGAGCCGACCGGCGTTCACTGCGACGACCAGCAGCACCGCAAGCTCGAGCTCCTTCACGCTGGGTTCCACGGTCGTGCCTGAGGGAGGCGGATCGCATCAGGCGGATGCCATCGACGGTCGAGTGGTGAGCATTGACATCACCAGCATGGTCAGCAGCGCCATCGCGGCCGGTCAAACCAGCCTCCTGCTCGCCGCTGGCGACACGTCAACCTCACATGAGCTGCGTTTTGTCAGCACGGAAGGAGCGTCCGGGTCAGGGAAGATGACCAACGCCACCGCGGCCATGGCGCCGACACTCAACATCACTAGGTAGCCGAGCCGTCGGCCCGGGCCGCCCGCCGCCCCGCCGGGGGTTGATCAGAGCGGCGGGGGGCCGGCCCCCGGGGGCCCCCCCGCCCCGCCGGGGGGCCCCGCCGCTCTCCTATGCGTGCAGCTCTCAGCTGTCCCCGCCGGGTCCGCCACCTGACGGCGCACCCCCGCCGCCGCTGGCGGCCTGCTGTTCGACGCTGTTCGCGTAGTCGTTGGAGGGGTCGCGGTAGATGGTGTGGACGTGGCCCCACCCGGAGGTGCTGACGCCACTCACGTCCGCGCCGGCCGATCCGCTCTGCGACTGGAACGCGAGGTACACGTTCGGTCCGGAAACGGAGAAGTTGATGCCGTCCCCGGTCGACATGTCGTACGTCGTTTCGCCGGACCAGGCGATGACAGTGTCGTCGAGGGTTGCTTCGATCTCGGCGCGGGTAGTGGCGGCGCTCTCTTCGTCGGCCATGCCCGACCAGTTCGCAATGAGGTCAAGGAGCAGGTCGCGCTGCTCGTCAGTCAGGTCGGAGCCGGAGAGCCCGGATCCGGTGGCGTAGTCGCAGGTGTCTCCGGGGGCACACATCGTCACCTCACCGGATGTGAGGGTCTGCTGCTGCTCGCTGGTGAGGCTGTCGTAGAAGGCGAATGCGTCCTCGTAAATGCTGCCGAAGGTCTGCACCTCATCGCCCTCGGAGTTCGTGTAGACGGCCGGCTGCATCCCGAGATGCGTGGGAGCGAACGTGATCGCGTTCGAGGAGCCGTCGAGGGTGGCGTTGATGCCGAGGTGGTGGCCACCGAACTGCACCTCGTATGCCCCACTGTCGGACGCGTCCCCGAAGAAGGCGATGTAGTACTGGCCCAGGGAGTCCTCGGTGCTGCTGCTGTTCTCCTTCAGGTACTGGTCGCCGCCGATGATGTCGACGACCTGCTGATAGCCGTCATCGCTGAGGAGCGCTTCGAGGACCTGCATCGCAGCGACCTGCTGCTCCTCGGTCAGATCCGCGAGGTTCAGGCCAGCGCGCTGGACGAATGTCACGGGGAAGTTCGACCACGACGTGGTCTTGGTCTCGTCGTCGAAGTCGTACGTGACCGCCTCGACCTGGTCGTTGCTGAGGGTGGCGAGGAACGCCTGCACCGCGGCGGTGGTGTTGTCGATCGTCTCCTCGGTGGTGTCCGAGTCCGATTCGGTGACCTCGGTCGACGCTGCAGCGACGGTCGAGGTCGACGACGAGCTGCTGCTCGAGGATGAGCCGCCGCTCGATGAGGTGGTGTTAGTTGCGGTGCAACCGGCGAGAGCGATGCCAGCGGCGAGCAACAAGCTCGACCCGAGGAGGAGCGTGCGGCGGCGCGGGCGCTTGGGAGTGTCCGTGAGCTTCGTCATGACAGCACGGTAAGAAGCTGACCTGTATACCTAGGCAGGTTTGTTCCGGACTTCTCTAAGAGACCGAAAGGCCGTTGCTTCCGGAACGCACTGACATGGCGGAGTTGTCGCCAAACACATCACGTTGCGGACTTGCGGCAGCGTCCGGGCTCGTCTCGACCGAGAATCACCCGAACGCTGCCTCGGTGGGCGTCAGTTCGTACTCGAGCTGGATGATCCCGACGAGGAGCCTTCAGATCCCGAGGAGTTACTGGAACCGGATGCGCCGTCCGGAAGAGCTGGCGGCTGCCCAGTCGTGCCTGATTGTCCGCTGGTGCTCGTTTGCCCGGTCGTACCCGATGAGGCTCCGGGCGGCGAGCCGAGCTGACTCGTCCCTGCGGCGGACGTACCGCCGAGCTGATAGCCAGTGACTCCTCCGGCAAGCCCGCCGAACGCAAGCCCACCAACCAGGAGCGCTGCCGGAAGCATCCACCGACGACGTCGATGCGGCCTTCCTCGATCGGTTGTCGGCTGACTTGCGGGAGGGGCGGCTGCCCATGACGTGCTCGTAGCCTCTCGCGCGGAGCTGGTCATCTTGCTTGCCTCTGGCGCGGCGGAGGCGCGCGGCGCCTGGCCAGGAAGATCAGTGCCGTGTGTGTCGGTGAAGTCGTTCATGCGTTCGTCTCCTCAGAGTCGACATATGCCGTGCGTGGAGACCCCACCGTAAAAAGCGCCGCCGCAGGTCCTTCATCGAAACCGTTGGCACACCGTAAGAGCTTGCAACGCGCCACCAATGACTGACTCCATCCAAGGGCACCAGGCGTGGGCTCCTACGGCTCGCCGGCCCGGCGGGCTCGCCCAGCATCGGTTGAACGCCCTTGACATCGGAGCCAGCTGGTCTGCTAGGTTGCGTCTGCACAAAATCACTTCCCGGTTGGTAGTCCGGGCGCTCTCGGGCGTATACCGCGAAGTCGCGGTCCAGTGTGACTCTCTCTCCGTTTCCATCAGAGGAGCTCACATGAGCGAATTTCGTGTTGCCATCGCCGGGGCCGGTCTCGCCGGCTTGACACTCGGCAAGATCTTGCACCGCGCCGGGGTCGATGTCTCCGTCTTCGAGCGGGACGCCTCGATCAGTTCCCGATACGCCGGGTACCGCGTCCACATCAACTCGTCCGGGACGACCGCGTTGCATCAGGCACTCGAGCCGGACCTGTGGGCCGCGTTCGTTGCGGCGTCGGGTATGCCTGACGACGCCATGCGCGTGTTCGACGATCAGTTCCGCGCCGGACCGCTCCGGAACAACCGAGACAGCGCTGGTGTGGGTCGTCCGACCAACGACATCCCTGAGCACCTCGCTGTCTGCCGATCGACGGTTCGGCAGATCCTTTTCTATGGTCTCGAGGAGCGAGTGTTCTTCGGGCATCGTGTCACCGGGTTCGAAACGGACCCCGCTACGGGCCGCGTTCGATTGCTGAGCCCGGAGGGCAGCCTCGGCGAGTTCGATCTGGTGATCGCAGCCGACGGCATCAACTCCGCAGTCCGGGCGCAGCGCCTCCCGAGCATGCAGGTCGTCGATCTCGGTTCACGCCACATCGCGGCGAAGGTGCCGCTGACGGCCGAGTCGATGGCGGTGCTTCCCGAAGAGCTCATGTGCCTCTTCGCGATCGCGAAGGACGACGCCGGCCTCGGGTTGACATTCGGCCCGCTGTTCCGCAGCGACCCGGAAAGCGCAGCGCTCGAGCGGATGCCCGCAGCCGTGCAGGAAGAGGTGCAGTCCGACTACGCGCTCAGCATCTTCAACATCACAGCCGAGAGGGCAGTCACGGACGAGGTCTTATTTGCAATGACTCCGGAGCAGCTGCAGGCGTACGCGCTTGAGCAGATGAGCGACTGGGCGTCGCCGCTTCGTGCGGTGGTTGAGCAGTGGGATCTGGACACGGTGCAACCGCTCGCGCTGCGAAGCACCGTGCCCGTGGCCGCGTGGGAGCCGACGAACGTGACCATGATCGGTGACAGTCTCCACGCGATGAGCTCTGCCCTAGGGATCGGGGCAAACACGGCGTTGCGCGATGCAAGCGAACTCGGCCAGCGGATCGTGGCAGCCCGCGCCGCCGGGACGTCAATCGTGCACGCGGTCGGCGAGTACGAAGCTGCCGTGCGGACCTATGGGTTCGATGCGGTTCGCGCGTCCGCCAAGGTCGGGCACTGGGTCATCGGACACGACGACATCCCCACGCTGGCGGTGTAACGGCGCGCGTCCACCGTTTCCCAACGGAGGCGTGATGCAGATGAGCGATCCCGGCTCGAGGCGGGACGAGCCGGGATCGCTCATGCTTTGGAACGCAGAATCCGATTCTGCGTTCCAATGCCGGTGCGCAGCGGCTGAGGAGAGCTCGCTGAGCACACGAGGAAAGCGGCGGGCCAATGTGGCCGGGACCGCTGCGGCGTTAGATGGTCAGGCCGTGCCCGAAAGAGAACAGCGGGTGTTCGGTCGAGAACGGGGCGTCGGAGTCGCTTGCTTCAACGGCTTCCATGCTGCGAGGCATGTCGAAGGGCAGCTTGCCTTCGGGTGGGCAGTCCCCGAAGAGCGCGCGCAGGAACGCGATGTCAGACACTCCGAAGTTCACGACCGTGGCTGCGACATGATCGATCAACGGTGTGAGGATCGCGGCGCGGTCGAGGTACACGTCGAGGACGGTCGGAACCTGCCCGGCGATCGCGGAGATGTGGTCGATCTGTTCCTGCTTGAACGCGAGCGAGCCGGCATGGAAGTACGCCTCGAGTGCGCCTTCACGGTGATCGTAAGGGGCCTCGACCCGGAGGATCGCTATGTCGGCTTCGGCCGCTGAGGCGACCGGTTCAGCAAAGTCGGCAAGCACTGCGTCGTCGATGCCCTCGGCGTAAACCCGGATCCCGCGAGGTAGCGGAAGGGTGGCCGTGCCGTTCGCGCCGTTATCGTTGGTGAGGACCGTCACGGACCGGCTCTGCGCTTCGAGGCCCGCCTCACGATGTTCGGTGTTTCCAACGACCGCTTCGGCGTGCGCTTCATCCGCGAAAGGGTTGTCGAACAAGCCGAGGCGGAACTTCTCCAGCAAGAGCCGGCGGGCGGAAGCGTCGAGTCTGTCGACGCTGACCTGGTCGTCCGCGACGAGGTCCAGGAGCACGTCTGTGCAGTGCTCGCCGCCGAGCTGGTCGACGCCGGCGTTGATTGCCTTGAGGAGCTTCTCTGGCCGGGTGAGGTGTTCAACGCCCCAGGACCGCGCGGACATGATCGAGTCACCCAGGCCCGCGTCGGTAAGGATGCCCCAATCGGTGCAGACGATGCCGGTGAATCCGAGTTCGTCGCGAAGCAGCCCGGTGACGATACCGCGGTTGAAGCCAAACGCAACTTCCTCATACTTCGTGCCGATTGGCATACCGTAGTACGGCATCATCTGGGCCGCGCCAGCAGCGATTGCTGCCCGGAAGGGCTTGAGGTGGTAGTCGAACCGCCCGCCGGGGTAGACCTGTTCGCGCCCATAGGGGAAGTGGGGGTCTTCTCCGTCCTTCTGAGGCCCGCCACCAGGGAAGTGCTTGGTCATCGTGGACACGGACTCGGGACCGAGCTCCTCGCCCTGCATGCCGCGGATGTACTCGGCGACCAGCTGCGAGGTCAACTCCGCGTCTTCACCGAACGTGCCGTTGACGCGCGCCCATCGCGGTTCGGTTGCGAGATCGATCTGCGGGTGCAGGGCAAGGCGGATGCCGACGGCGAGATACTCCTTCCGCACGATGTCGCCGAAACGACGGACAAGCTCCGGCGACCGGACCGCGGCAAGGCCGAGCGTTTCCGGCCACTGCGAGAAGGGCCCGGCCAGCATCGATGTCGCCGGGTTGTCAGTGAAAGCGTGACGGGGGTCGGTGGAGAACGTGATCGGGATCCCCAACGGTCCAGCAAGTGCGATGCGCTGCGCGGAGTTCTGCCACGCAACGAAGTCGCTGGGCGATTCTCCAACACCGACGATGTTGAAGTGGGACATGCGCCGCTCTTCCACCATGGAGCGCAACGGCGGGCCGATGAGGAACTCGCCGCTGGTGTCGAGCTCGCCGTAGGTGACCATGGTCTGGAACATCAGTCCGACCTTGTCCGCGGTCTCCATCCGCGACAACAGGTCCTCAGTTCGCTGTTCGGGGCTCAGGGTGGGGTCCTGGTAGGGGAAACTCATCAGTTCCGTTTCTTCTCGATGTGCTGACGCACAGTGCTTCGTGGTGGGTTGCCGCGGCGGCTGGGTCTGGCTGACTACCGGGCGCCTCGGATGAACATGGTGCTGATCGCGCCGAGGATGATGACGGCCGCTGCGACCGCAAACAGCAGGGTGTAGTTGCTGGAGGTTGCTGACCCAATTCCGAGCGCCAACGGCGCCAGCGCGGGCGCCAGCGATTGAGGAAGAGCGTTCGCGATGTTGAACACGCCCATGTTCTTTGCGGCTTCGGTATCGCGGTTCGGAAGCACGTCGGTGACCAGTGCGAGGTCGATGGCGAAGTACGCGCCAAGACCAGCGCCGAAGAGCACGGCTGCGACGAAGAGCAGGTTCGGGTCGTGGGCGGCAGCGAACACGATCAGCGCGAGACCGGTGAGGATCGTCGCGATGACGACGAACACCTTCCGGCGGCCGGTCCGGTCGGACAGCCAGCCGCCGAGCATCGCGGCGACGGTCAGCACGATGGTTTGAACGATGAGCAGTCGCAGCTGCCAAGACAGTGCGGTGGGGGTGTCGAAACGGAACCGATCGAGCAGGAAGTACACCTGGTAGTTGTTGTAGGCGGCAAAGCCCAGCAGCATCAGGAAGCGGCCGGCGAACGCCCATGCGAAGTCGGGGTGGGACGCGGGGTTCAGCCAGAAGCCCTTGATGAATGCGCCCAGGCGGAAGCGCGTGGTGTCGTGCTTGTCGAGGGTTCGGTCCTGCAGAACGAGTACCAGCACGAGCACGCCGACCAGACCGAGTGCGGCGGGGACGATGATCGCCCACAGCGTCGGCACACCGAGCGAAACGAACGCTGTGGCGAGGGCAATGCCCACCAGCGGTGCGAGGTTCTGCGCGATGCCGAGCCAGCCAGACACCTTCGCGCGGCGAGCTTCCTCGACCTGGTCCGGGAGCAGTGCCTGCAGCGCGGCCTGAGCACCGTTGAATGCGGTCTGGGCGATGGCCCAACCGATGACGATGGTCGCGATGTTGGGTGCGACCGCGAGGATGACCAGCCCGAGCGTGCCGCCGAGGACTCCGAAGAGCAACCATGGACGCCGCATCCCGAGTCGGCTGGTCGTGCGGTCCGAGAGCGCGCCGGCGATCGGGTTTGCAACGAAGGCGCAGAATGCACCGACTCCGGCCACCAAGCCGAGGTCAGCGGCTCGGGTAGCCGGGGTGGAGATTTCGTTGATCTTGACGGCAAGGGTGGAGATCGCGGGAGTGAGTAGCGCGATGTACATCGCGAAGTACGCCATCACGTACGCGACCACCACGCCGGTGCGCGCCGATCGGGTCGTGGCTGGGGCGCGACCGGCGGTCGCTGCCGCCATCTCGGTGGGCTCCAATGCTGACATCAGGACTCCTCTGTCCTCCGAGCCAGCGTCCTCAGCTGGCGGTGCGGACACGCTAACACTGAATCTCGACCAGTTGGTCGGTATTCGTGTGGGACGATGACGAGATGAGGGTGATGAGGGCGTCGCAGGGCGGTCATGGCTGAGCAGGGGTATGCCAAGGGGCGAGCGAAGCGGGCTGAGATTATCGAGCGTGCTGCGGCAGCACTGGGTGAGAGCGGGTACCGCGGGGCGTCACTTCGGGACATCGCCGCACGCTGTGGTATTTCCCACACCGGGTTGCTGCACTACTTCCGGACGAAGGAAGCGCTCCTGATCGCCGTGCTGGAGCATCGTGATCAGCAGGACGCGGAACGCTTCTTCACCCCTCCCGTGGAGGGGTTGGAGCATCTGCGGCGGATGGTCACGCTGACGGCCTTCAACGAGACCCAGCGCGGCCCGGTCGAGCTGTTCTGTGTCTTGTCCGCTGAGGCCACAGCACCGGAGCATCCGGCGCATGAGTACTTTGTTGCCCGGTATCGGGACATCGTGATCCGTCATCGCGCGGCCTACGACGCGCTTCGGGAGCAGGGGGTGCTCCGTGAGGGCGTCGATCCGCTTTCAGCCGCCCGCGAGCTCATTGCGATGAGCGATGGGCTGCAGCTGCAGTGGTTGCTTGACCCGAGTGCAATGCAGATGGCTCCGCAGTTGCATGCGCACATCGAGTCGAAGCTGACCATGCCCCTGTGACCGACTCGGGGCCGACGCTACGGCAGTGCTTTGAGGGCGATGCCCTGGTCTCTCCTTGCTCGTGATGTGAACCGCAGCGCCCGCTTTCGAGGCGGTCGGGGGCCTAGCACGTCAACGGTTCGATCGTCTTGAGAGCGTCGTGCCACCTGATGGTGGGATCGAGTGTGCCCGCTTCTCGCGGGAGCAGCGTTGCACGACGAACGCACCTCAGCCCGGAGGTTGAGGTGCGTTCGTCGTGAGGTGGTGCCGGAAGGGCTAGACGAGGAACCCGCCGTCGACGGCGAGGTGGGCGCCGGTGATGTAGGACGCGTCGTCGGAGAGCAGGAACGCGACGGCGGTCGCGATCTCCTCGCCGGTGCCCATGCGACCCATGGGGATGCCTCGCTCGGCGACTTCCTGGGTCGCTTCGAGGTTGCCCTCGGTCATCTCGGTGAGGATCACGCCGGGCTGGAGTTCGTTGATGCGGATGCCCTGTCGGCCGTACTCGGCGGCGGCGGAGCGGGTGATGCCGCGGACGCCGTGCTTGGATCCGACGTAGTCGCGCGGGAGCGTTCCGCGGTCGGCGAAGACGCTGGACACGTTGACGACGGCGCCGCCTCCGGCTTCGAGGATCGCGGGGATCTCGTACTTGAGGCTGTAGAAGATGCTCGAGAAGTTAGTGTTGATCACCCGCTGGAAGTCCTCGATGCTCTCCTCGTGCAGGGAGGATGCGGTGCCGGTCACGCCAGCGTTGTTGACGGCGTAGTGCAGCGCACCGAATTCCTCGACGGTGCGGACAACGGCGTTCTGCAGGTCGTCGGGGTTGGCGACGTCGCCGGTGACGGCGAGGGCGCGGCCGCCAGCAGCGGTGATCTCGTCGACGACCTCGGCGAGCTTGTTTGCGCGGCGTCCGACGACGGTGACGGCGGCGCCTTCTTTGGCCAGCAGGACGGCGGTCGCGCGGCCCATCCCGGATCCGGCGCCGGTGACGAGTGCGACCTTGTTTTCGAACCTGTTCATGATGTTGTTCCTTCGATTCTGGTCGCAGCGATGCGACGCGGCTGAGGTGGTGTGGGTTAGCGGTTGATGATCGGCAGGACGAGCCGGCTCGGCCGGGTGCCGCCGTGGTGGACGGTGATGTCGGAGGGGATCATGTCCTCGAGGGCTTCGGTGGAGATCTCGCCGCCGGTGTTGGAGTTGCGGTCGTAGTGCGGGAAGTTGCTGCCGGACACGTCCAGGCGGATGCGGTGGCCGGGCAGGAACACGTTCGAGGTGACCGACATGGGCACGGTGACCTCGTACACGTCCCCGGGCGTCATCAGCGTCGGCTCGGAGAGGCTGTCGCGGTAGCGGAGGCGGAGGATGCCGTCGCAGAGGTTGATCGCGGTGCCGTCCGGGTAGACGTCGACGAGCTTGGCGGTGATGTCGGTGTCGACCGTGGTGGCCGACACGGCGACCTTGAGCTCGACGGGGCCGGTGACTTCGACCGCCTCGGACAGGACCGGGCCGGTGTAGCAGAGGATGTCGTCTCGGCTGTCGATGCTCGACTGGTCGACGGGGCCGACCAGGCCGGGCAGCGGCGGCAGAAGGGCTCCACCCGCGGTGGGCACGGGGTTCTTCGGGTCGTAACGGAACTGGTCCGTTCGTTCCTCGACGGGCGTCTCGGTGGTGAGGACGCCGTCACCGTTGCGGGTGTTCGCCGAGCCGGCGCTGGAGAGGTGGTAGTCGGTGTAGTTGGTGTCCGGCAGCGGCCAGTCAGCCTCGTCGCGCCACTGGTCGATACCCATGACGAAGATCCGCACGCGCGGCGCCGGCGTCTCTGCGGTGATGCCCTTGACGTGCTCGTCGAAGAACGCAGCGTGCAGGGGTGCCTGGTCTTGGACGGCGAAGATGCCGAAGCTGCGGTCAGGGAACTGGCCGGAGGTGTTGACGTGGTCCCAGGGGCCGATTACGAGCCGAGATTGCTCGCGGGTTGCTTCGCTGCCGCCCTCGGTGCGGAGCGTGACGAAGTCGCGGATCTGCTGGTGCAGCTTGACGTCGTACCATCCGCCGGTCTCGAGGACTGGGACGGTGATCTCGTTGAGACGGGACGACCAGTCCTGGGCCTTCCAGTAGCTGTCGAAGGTGGGGTGCGTCAGCCATTCGTCGAGCCAGCGACCCGTGCCCAGCACCGGGCGGGAGAGCACCGGGGTGGCGTCGTTGAGGCTGAGGATGTCGGTCATCGCACCGCCGATGGTCATCAAGCGCGTGGGGTCGCTCTGCTCACCGCGGGTGAGTTCGCGCTGCTCAGCGTTTGCCATCATCATTCCGCTCCATGCGGTGACCAGGCTGAGGCTGAGCGCTCCACCGCGCGAGTACCAGAGGCCGTGGTACCAGTCGGCAGCGGCGTCGGTCGGGGCGATTGCCTTCAGAGCCGGGTTGTCGCCAAGCGCGAGGGCGTACTGGGTCATCCCGAGGTAGGAACCGCCGTACGCCGCGACCGAGCCGTCGAACCAGGGCTGCTCGGTGAGCCAGGCGATGAAGTCCTCGCCGTCGGCCATCTCGTTCACCTTCGGCGCGAACACCCCGTCCGAGGCGAAGGTGCCACGAACGTCTTGGTAGACCACGGCGTACCCGGCATTGACCATCGACAGGAGCGCGGGCATCGGGCTGACGGTTCCGCCGAACATGTCGGCGGAATCCTTGTTGTAGGGCATGCGCACGACCAGGGTCGGTGCGGTGCCTTCGCTGGGGCGCCACACATTGGCGCGCAGGGTGACTCCGTCGCGCATCGTCACAGGGACGTCGCGGTCATAGATGTGAGACATTGCTAACTCCTCGTCAGCGTCGAAGGGAATTCGGTAAGGACCGTGCGAGCCAGGGGGTGCGAGGCGGACGCGGCGACGCCGGTTGTGCTGGTGGAACGGGTTTGTTGTCTCTGCAGACGGTGGGCAGCGGAGGGAGGCGAGGCTTTCGCCCCTCCTCCGCTGCAGCGGTGGGTGCTAGGCGTTCTCGCCGGGCAGGGCCACCGGGTAGGGCTTGCCGAAGTCGAGCGAGCCGCTGGCCTCCTGCCACTGCTTGGCCTCGGCGATTTGGCTCTCGGAGTAGTTGATGGCGTTCTGGGCGGCGTCGGCGCCAAGAACGACGTGCATCGGGATCTCGTCGAGCTTCGCGACGCGGACGAGGAACTCGCCAGCACGCTGCGGATCGCCCGCCGAGGACATCGGCATGCTCATGAAGCTGGCGAGCATGCCAACCGAGTCCTGGTACTCCGCGGGGATTGCCGGGATGTCCATCGACGATCCGGCCCAGTCGGTGGCGAACCCGCCGGGCTCGACCACGAGGTACTTGATGCCGAACGCGGCGGTCTCAGCGGCCAGGACGCGGGTGAGTCCGTCGACGGCGAACTTCGCTGCCTGGTACGAGCCCAGGCCGGGAGCGCCGCCCACGCGTCCTCCGATCGAGGAGAACTGGATGATCAGGCCCGAGCCCTGCTTGCGCATCACCGGGATCGCTGCCTTGGAGACGGCGTAGACGCCCCAGAAGTTGGTGTCGAACTGCCGGCGGAAGTCGTCTTCTTCGCCCGTCTCGACCGGCGCGATGTTTGCGTAGCCGGCGTTGTTCACGACCACGTCGACGCGGCCGAACTGCTGCACGGTAGCTTCGAACGCCGCGGTGGTCTGCGCGCCGTCGGTGACGTCGAGCTGGACCGGGAGGATCTTGTCGCCGTACTGCTCGACGAGGTCGTCGAGCTGCTCGGGCTTGCGGGCCGTCGCAACGACCTGATCGCCGGCCTGCAGGGCGGCGAGGGTGAGGGCGCGGCCGAAGCCGCGGGAGGAGCCAGTGATGAACCAGGTGGAAGTCGTCATGCAGACAGCAAAACACCGTTTCGTTATTTGCGCAACGGCGTTGCGCTAACTCTCAGAGATGGCCGGGGGCGCGTACCCCGACGAACCTTCTGGGTAAGCCCCTCGTGCCGCCGTTCTTAGCGCAACATGGTTGTGCTACCGTGTGGTGATGACTACTGCATCGTTCCAGCGTGCGCGGAGCCCCGAGGCGAAGCGGCAGCGCGAGCGTGCGATCCTCGATGCCGCACGCGATTTGGCCTCGGCCCAGGGTGTGGGCGCGATCACGTTGACGGCGATAGCGGAGGCGGTCGACATGCACAAGTCCGCGTTGCTGCGGTACTTCGAGACGCGGGATGAGATCTTCCTGCGGCTTGCAGCGGACGCGTGGGAGGAATGGTCGGCTGCCGCGCGTGCTGAGCTTGGCTCCTTGCCGCTTGCAGGGGCAGATACTGACGCGCGTGGTGCGCTGATCCGGCGGGTTGCGCAAGTACTGACCGCCACCTTGTTGGCGCGGCCGATGTTCTGTGATCTGCTCGCGCAGACACCACTGAACCTCGAGCGAAACGTCTCCTTTACCGTCATCCTGCCGTTTAAGACCGTGGCCCTGCGCGAGGTGGCGGCCGTGCAGACGGCGCTGCAGCGGCTGCTCCCGCTGCGCGCTGAGCAGGCGATGAGCGTCGTCACGACCGCGACCGGGATGGCCGGTGCGCTGTGGCAGATGACATCGATGACGTCACACCTACGAGAACGCTACGAGGCTGACCCTGCTCTCATGCATGCGCTTGTTGATGCGCGGCAAGAGCTCGAGCACATTCTCGGCGGCCTGCTTGCCGGATTCACCGGTACGCCGTCGGCTGCCATGGCGCCGTAGGCGGCCACGTAAGACGGGTGGCCTCAGCGCAACTCTGGCCGCCGACATCGTCGCAGGACGCACCCCAGCCTGCGATCACGAGAAAAACGATGGAGTTGAGGATCTCAATGAAGAGTGTTGTTGTCACCGGGCCGGACACCGTCCAGATGCACGACGTTGAAACCCCGCACGCGGGCCCGGCCGACGTCGTCGTCGCGATGCGCGCAGTTGGTATCTGCGGATCGGATGTGCACTACGCACACGTCGGCGGCTACCCGCCGCGGATGAACGCAACCCGGCTGGGCCATGAAGGCGCCGGAGAAGTGATCGAGGTCGGCGACCAGGTCACGGACGTTCAGATCGGTGATCACGTCGTCATCAACCCGATGGCGGCCGCCGACGGCATCATCGGCAACGGCGGTGCGCAGGGCGAACTGTCAGAGGTCATCCTCCTCACCGACGCACAGGCCGGCAAGCACTTCCGGGTGGTCCCGAAGGACCTGCCGTGGGATGTGGCAGCGCTGAACGAACCGATGGCTGTTGCCTACCATGGCGTGAACCGCTCAGGCGCTGGCGCGGGAGCCAAGGCAGTCGTCTTCGGCGCGGGCCCTGTTGGCCTCGGAGCCGCGATCGGGCTGAAGAGCAAGGGCGCAGCACACGTTGTCGTCGTAGACATCGCACCGAATCGTCTGCAGAAGGCACTCGCGGTCGGAGCGGACGCCGTCATCGACTCCAGCAAGGAAGACGTCGTCGCGCGGCTGCGTGAGCTGCACGGCGAGGAACCTGGCTTCATCGGCGCTCCTCCGCGTCCCCTCACGGACGTCGCAATCGATGCTGCGGGTGTCCCGGTCGTCACCCACACCGCGCTCAACGCAATCCGCGCCCGTGGCGTGCTGACGGTCATCGCCGTGCACAAGCAGCCGGTGTCGATCGACTTCCAGGAGCTGCTGGTCAACGAACCCGACATCCGGCTGTCCATGGGGTACCCGACGGAGATCTTCGAGGTCACCGACGCCCTCATCGAGCACCGTGACCGCTACGCACAGATCATCAGCGACCGGATCCCGTTCGAGGACGCACTCCGCGCCCTCGACCTCGCCAGCACGCCCGGCGCCACGGACAAGGTCGTCGTCACCTTCCCGTAGCAGCACGACGCCCTCGACGATTCCGCGACCTAGCCCTGATCGGCATCGAAGCCGTCCGTTACTGTCGCGTCGTTCATCGATCCCGCACCGCATTCTCGGTGCGGGATCGATGATGCTCACCGGTGATCACGCACGGCATCAGAACGAGTAGCGCACGCCCGTCAGGTCTTCCGAGACTCGCCACAGCTTCTGCGCCAACGCGGTGTCGCGTGAACGGCGGCTCGAGGAGACCTGCTTCGGGTAGCCGCGGACACCGCCCATGCCGTCGGGGCCGTAGTACTGGCCGCCCGCTGCTGCCGGGTCGGTCGCAGCGCGCAGGGTTGGCAGGGCGCCCATCTCCGCCGGCTGCGATGCAAGGCGCATCACGAAGAACTCCGCCACCGGACCCATGTGACGGCCGAGGTCGGTGCTTGACCCGCCGGGGTGTGCCGCGAGGGCTGCCGTCTTGTCCTTCGCTGCCGTAAGGCGACGCTGGAGCTCGTAGGTGAACAGCAGGTTCGCGAGCTTCGACTGGCCGTAAGCGGCGACGCGGTTGTAGTTGTTGTCGAGATTCAGGTCGTCGAAGTGGATGTCGGCGCGGACGCGGTGACCGAGGCTGCTGACAGTGACCACGCGCGACCCGGCGGTCGGTAGCAGGTTGTCCAGCAGGAGGCCGGTGAGAGCGAAGTGCCCGAGGTGGTTCGTGCCGAAGTGCAGCTCGAAACCATCGACGGTGCTGCCCTTCGGCGTGTACATCACACCCGCGTTGTTGATCAGCAAGTCCAGCCGCGAGTGCTTGTTTTTGATCTCAGCAGCAGCCGTCCGAACCGAGTCCAGCGAGCCGAGATCCAGCCTCTGCAGCTCCACGCTCGCCGTCGGCGTAGCAGCCATGATCCGGTCAACCGCCGCCTTGCCCTTGTTCGTGTCGCGCACCCCCATCACCACGTGCGCGCCAGCAGCGGCCAGCGCTGCAGCGGTCTCGAAACCGAGCCCGGCGTTCGCCCCAGTGACAACGGCCGTCTTCCCAGACTGGTCAGCGATGTCGGCAGCGGTCCAGTTCGACATTTGATCCTCCTCAAGTACCATAGCTATAAGCGGGGCGACCGCTCCGCTTAACTCCGACTATACGGAACGCACGCCCCGTTTACAAGCAGGATGTTGGAGGTCCTTGTGCCTGGAGCCCGATCCGCACTGCGAGCCGACGCTGCCCGCAACCGGGAAGCAGTCCTCGAGACCGCGTATCGCACCTTTGCGGCCGAGGGCATCTCGGTGCCCATCGACGAGATCGCGCGCCGCACTGGTGTGGGAGCCGGGACCGTCTACCGCCACTTCCCCACCAAGAATGCCCTGGTCGCAGCGGTTATTGATCACCGCCTCGAGCAGATCGAAGTCGCCAGCCGGGAGATGCTCGCAGCCGATCCGGCGCACGCGCTGGTGAACTTCATCCGGACGCTCGTGCTTGAGTGGGGAGCCACCGACCAGGCTCTATCACAGGTGATCGCTGGCGACAGCACCTTCAAGGACGCATCCGACTTCGAGCCCCGGTTCATGGAGCTGATCGCGGTGCTCCTCGCGGCAGCCCAGCGAGCAGGTTCCGTCCGTGCGGATCTCCACGACCGAGACGCCAAGGCTTTGGTCGTGGCCTGCCAGGCAGTGCAGAGTCACATGCCCGACATCGCCGACCGGGTGACGAAGATCATCCTCGACGGCGTTCGAGCCTGAGCCGACCGGGCTCGAGTACCAGCCGGGCCACAACTCAAGCCGCTTCGATCACGCACCGCTAGCCATCGAGGTGTCGCAGCACGGCCACCGGAACTCAAACCGTTGGCCGCTTCTGCGCGTCCGCAGCCGATGGTTCAGCGAGCGAGTTCGTGGACCGAGTAGCGACGTTCGATGCCGGCAGTGGCTCGGCCCCACTCACTGGACTTCGCTCGCTCCTGGTGAGCGTTGAAGACATCGGGGTTCTCGAACCGTTCCTCGACCGACCACGTCAACGGGCTCTCGGTCGGGGCAACGTCGAAGGCGATGCATCCTGGTTCGGCCCGGGTAAGGCGAGTGTGTTCCGGGAGATGCTCGCGGACTCGCTGCGCTTCCTCCTCGGTCGTGCACACAAGCTGGCCTGACAGTCGCATCTCTCCCACCCACCGACCGTAGGGGGTCAAGCGATGTCCCGATAGCCGATCGGCTATTGAGACGGTGCGGATGTGCCGTTGAGTGCGAGTTTTTCGAGGACTTGCACCAGCACGGCCGGGTCGACTCCCTCCGTGCGTTGCAGGAGGTGTGTGCGGACCGCGGCTGCGTGGATGGGCCTGGCTACATGCACGAGGCGCGCTCCCTCGTCCGTGATGCTCACGAGCACACCGCCGTCAACCGTGCTGCGGCTGACGAGGCCCCGGTTTTCCATTCGTGTGAGTTGATGAGAGAGGCGGGTGCGATCCCACTGTAGCGACGCACCGAGGTCGTTCTGGCGGAGCTCGCCGCCCCCGAGCTCGACGAGTCGGGTCACGATCCCGAAGTCCTGATCGGACAAGCCTGAGCCGGCCTTGATGTCCTCGGCCACCCGTTGCCGGACCTTGTCAGCCGCGATCTTCCAGGCATGCCAGAGACGTTGTTCCTGCTCGGTCAGCGGCGCGGTCACTCAGCAAGCCTACCCAGGTGCTGTTGACGCATCAACACGGGGGACGCATGCTGTTGACATGACAACACCAAACAAGGCACAGAAAGTCGCTCTCGTCACCGGAGGGAATAAAGGCATCGGCATCGCCATCGTCCGCGGACTCGCGCGAGAAGGCTTCACCGTCCTCCTCGGCGCGCGCAGCGCGGAGGTCGGCCGGGCAGCCGCCACCACCGTCAACGGTGACGTGCGCCCGGTCGTTCTCGACGTGACGAACCAGGATCAGATCGACGCCCTCGTCGCGGACGTCGGTGACGAGTTTGGTCAGCTCGACGTCCTGGTGAATAACGCCGGAGTGAACACGCTCACGTTCCGGCCACTGAAGGACCTGCCCAAGCCGACCGAGGAGAACGTAGACGACTTCAAGAACGTGTACGAGGTCAACGTCTTCGGCGTCGTGCGGATGATCGCCGCGTTCCTGCCGCTGCTGACGCAGGCGGAGGCGCCTCGGATCGTGAACGTGACGAGCAAGCGCGGCTCGATCGGCGAGGCGGGAGCCTGGGTGAGGCAGCCCTCGATGGTGTACTCGAGCTCGAAGACCGCGGTCAACGCCATCACCGTGCACTACGCCCGCGAGTTCGCGGACACCACGCTGAAGATCAACGGCGCCGCCCCTGGACACGTCGCCACGAACTTCAACGACTTCCGCGGCACGCGCACCCCCGATGAGGGTGCGGCTGTGGCGGTGCGACTCGCGACGCTGCCTGCTGATGGCCCCAGCGGCGCGGTCTTCGAGGACGACACGCAGCTCGCATGGTGACCGCGATCTCGCGCGAGTTGTATCGGCGAGCCGATCGACATCTTGACCGGTCAGAGCTTGAGCTCCGACATCACCGGTGTGGCAATCATCTGCGCCGCCGCCCTCCCGGCAGTACTCCTGATCCTGCCCAGAAAGGACACTGCGTAGCGATCAGCTCATGAAACGGCGGCCGTCTGGCCGTCAGCCGATGGCGAGCAGCGGTCTCGCTGACCGATTGGCTATCGATACGCCTGATTCTCAGTGATGCAGTCAGGCTGGCGCGGATGTGATTCAGCTGCGCAGGACGTGTCGTGCTTCTCCGGTGTTGTCGGTCTCGGTGATGCTCCACGCAAGCGTCCGGAAGTCAGCGTGCAGGTCCGCTCGGACGTCGTTGCCCGTCCACGCTAGGTGGAGTGTGTGGTCGTCGGAAACCTCTTCGACGGTGACGTCCACAGCGAACGCAGCGCTCGAGTTCCGGAAGCGGAGCGCGTCGAGGTACTTCGCGACGTCGGGGTCGGTGATCCGCGTAGCGATCTCGTCGCGGGTGTAGTCGTGACGGTTGATGGCTCGGGGGTCCCCCGAGGCCGCGAGCGTCTCGAGGTCGTTCGCGCCGAAGAGCAGGCCGACCGACCACACCTGCGGAATGCCCGGGGCGAAGAGCTGCACGACGCGAGCGAGCAGGTAGGCCTGGCTGTCTTCGCCCAAAGCGGAGAAGTACGAACTCATCAGCTGGTACGGCTTGGCCTTATGCCCGTCACGGCGCACGGCGGAAGGTGCTCCTTGAACGAGGTGGCGGCTGTCAGCGATCACGGCGTTCACCCGGTCGGAGACGAGCTCGATCTCGTCCTCGTCGAGGAGGTCCGCGACGTCTACGACACCGATGCCGTCGTGGGTGTCGAGCGTGGTGAACTGCTTCCGGGGACAGATGGTCATCCAGTGGCGCAAGCGGTCAGTGCGGCCGGTCATCACGGCGTGCAGCATCAGCATCGGGAGGGCGAAGTCGTAGACCCAGTGGCCTCGGTCGGCCATCTTCAACTGCACGCTGTAGTGCTCGTGGATTTCGGGCAGCATCTCGGTTCCGCGCACTTCGAGCGGCTTCATCGCGATGTCGAGCACCTCCCACACGTCCGGTTCGATGAAGAAGGACGAGGTACCGGCTTTCTTCGTCGCGTAGGCGAAGGCATCGAAGCGGACCAGGGGCACATGGTCGGCGAGACGACCGAGGTTCCGGTCGTAGTACGCCCTGGTCGCGTCGTTGCGAGGGTCGATATCGACCTGTTCGTCGAAGAAGGTGTTCCAGAGCTGCACCGCGGTGCCGTCCGCAAGGGAGAACGTCTTGACTGGTCCGCCGGGCTTGCGCCGGTACAGCGCGGCCATCTCCTCCTCTGTGGGCTCCCCGTGCTCCCAGAACTCCGACCAGTGGATGAACATGTCCCGGTAGGGCGACGCATCGCCGTGCTCGATGTAGTCCTGGAACTCCCGTGATCGGATCGAGACGTGGTTGACCATGAAGTCGGCCATGAGGAAGTACCGGTCGGCGAGGGCATCGATGTCGTCCCATGTCCCGAATGCGGGATCGACCTCGTCGTAGTCGATGACGGCGAAGCCTCGGTCACCAGAGGATCGGTAGAACGGGAGGACGTGGACGCCGCCGAACGCGCCGTGGAGCTCGTTGTCGAGCACGGTGCGCAGCGACTTGAGGTCACCGCCGAGCCCGTCGGCGTAGGTGATGAGCATGGGCTTGTTCTCGATGCGCTTCACAGCGAATCCTCCTGAGTTCGGGGAGTGCGGCCGGTGCGGAGCGCGAGGACGATCGCGACGGCGACCGGCAGGGTCATGACGAGGAACATTGCGGTGTACCCGGCGGCCGTTGATCCGAGCGCGCCGGTCGCTGCGGTCAGCAGCGCACCAGCTCCGACTGGAGTGATGAGGTACGCAAGGTCGACTCCGAAGTAGTTGGTGCTGCCCGCGACTGCTCGACGTGCTGGTGCGACGGAACCAAGTGCGAGGCTCTGTACGAGTGGCTGGCAGACGCCGTAGCCGAGGCCGGCGAGCACGGCGGCGGCGAGCATCATCGGCAGGCCGTCCGAGAGCGCCAGGACGATGAAGGACGCCAGGAACAGCACCATGCTTGGGACCATGACGGCTCGGGCGCCGTACCGGTCGGCGAGCCGACCGGTGATCGGCCGCGCGGCGAGCATCGTCGCCGCGTACACGGTGAAGTAGGTGCCGACCGAGGCGATGTCGTGCTCACGGCCGAAGAGGACGACGAAGGCGTTGACGGACGCGAAGCCGCTCGCGAGGAAGAACACGATGACGGCTGGTCGGAGTGCTTCGCGCGCGAAGAACGAGTCGGCACGGAGGCGGACACGTTCCGGAACGAAGTCACGTTGCCGCGGGAGCCCCCAGGTCATGACCGCTGCAGCCGCCGTTGTGGCTAGGCAGATTAGGAAGGGGATGCGGATCGACGTCGCCCCGAGCAGTGCCAAGCCGATCGCTGGCCCTGCGGCCATAGAGAACGCCTGACTCATCGAGAACCAGCCGATGCCGCTCGCCATGCGGTCCTCGGGCAGCGCATCGGCCGCGATTGCGAGCGTCAACGGCGCGAGGAATCCCATGCCGATGCCGTGCACCAGGCGGCCGGCGAGGAGCACCCCGAGGTTCGGTGCGACGGCGTACATCGCGAATGCGAGTGCGATGAGCAGCAGGGTCGCGAACAGGAGACCGCGTTTGGGGAAGCGGCCGGTGGTCACGCCGACGAAGAACCGGGAGCCGAGTGCGGTGATCGCGAAGGCACCGGTCACGACCCCAACCATGAAGGCGTCACCGCCGAGCTTTGCGGATGCGACGGGGACGAGCGCGATCGACATGTACTGCGCGAGGTTCGCGATCAGGCCGATGAGGGTGATCAGCACGAACCGCCGCGACCAGATCGACCGCCGCGCGTGCTGCGTTTCGTCGCTGAGGACAGGCTGTGCCGCGGTCACGGGGTCACATCCGTCGAGAGTGCGTCGCGCAGGACTGCTGCGGCGACGACGGAGAGTTCGCACCAGTGGTCCGTCGCGTAGAGGACACCGTCCCGCTCACTCGTCCACCATCCGCACGTCGTGCGGAGGAACCAGGCTGCAGGCACGAGAAGATCCCCGTCGCGCTCGATGCACTCGACCGGCATCGCGACGACGCGACCATCGATAAGGCAGGCAACCGACCCGCGAGCGAACCGCACCTCGCGTCCGTCCGGCAAGGCGAAGGACACCGAAGCACCCGCGTCCTCCACCCGACGCCGAGTACCGAAGTGCTTGGCGAGGAACTCTGTGGGCAGCGTCACGAAGTCAGCGCGGAGGACCCGGTTCCCCTCGAGACCGTGGTACTTCCAACTCTGGTGACGAGCCGGAGCGACAGACATTGCCACCAGCTGCTGGTCGAGGATTGCCCTCCTGCTCCCGTCTGCGACGATCAGGTTTACGGCGTCTCCTGCGAGGTTCGGCCCGGTCGACTCGATGCCGTCAGGACCCCGTCGGAGGCCAGCGAAGAACGCCCAAACCTGCTCGGCGTCGTCGAGAGGCTGCCCGTGGTCGCGCCCGGCGACGTCCCGGAGGACGACGTCGGCGCGTGCACCCCGCCAGTGGAGGACCGTGTCGACGCCGTCCGTAGTCACCACAGGAATGGTGGACTCGACCTCGTTCACTGTGGCCCAGGCCGCCCGGTTTGCCGAAAGCGTGGTCAGTCGGTCGGTTCCGAAGAAGGTCGGGACGTCGTCGAACTCCACCTGGGTCGACCACACCGGCACGGCGGCCTGTGGGGGTTCGTCGTTGAGGGTTCGCGGTGAGGTCGCGCCTGCTGAGCCTGCGACGCCGGCGAGAAGGTGTCCATGGTGTCGGGCGAACTGGTCGGCCATGCCGTGTCCCATGGACATGCCGTGGACATAGATGCGCGCCCGGTCGACCGGGACAACATCCGTGATCGCGTCGATGAGTCGAAGGAGCTTCGCTTCGTCGGGGTTCTCCTCGCTCACTGCCGGGATGAAGTCCTCGGCGCCAGGCACTTCTCCGCCGAGGCCGGCGGGGAGGTCGCTCAGAGCCCAAATGCCACCGACCGACGCATCTGGGAAGACGACGACGAACCCTTCGCGTTCGGCCACGAGCGTCCACGATGAGTAGACCGCCTGGCCCCAGCCGGCCATCATGCCCCCGTGCAGGGAGATCACCAGCGGCAGATCCCGACCGGCCCGCGCGCTGTGAGGGACGAACGCGACGCCGGCGATTCCGGTGTCTGCGCCGATCAGGTCCGTCAAGTCGACGAGTTCGGCGGGGTAGGGCTGTGAATTGTTGCCGTTCTCGTTGACGACGATGTTCGTTCCGCGCAGATGCGGCGGCAGGAAGTCGCGGTTGTCCTCGTCGGGCGTTCCGGGCGGGATCACCGGACGGCGCCCGTGCGGGTCGGAGGGCGTAGTGGAATCAGTCATTGGCCTGCCCTGAGAGGAACGGCATTGCACGCCGGATGGATTCGTCCCAGAACCGCCACTCATGTCCAAGGCCGGGGATCTCTTCGAACCGCATGTTCAGCCCGGTCGCCTCTGCGTGCTCGCGGTAGCGGGCGAGGTCGTCCCGGATCAGTTGGTCGGCTCCACCGGTGCTGAAAAGGATCGGCGGGAGTTCGTTCCGTCGTTCGTCGAAGATCCGCCACACGTTCTCGTCCCCGTCGACGAATGCGCGCCACCCCCCGGCGTTGTCGGCCATGCCCGCCAAACGCTGCAGGAACGGGTCGGCACTAGTCCGGACCTCGTGCTCGTCGAGCGCGTCGAGTTCGCGAGGAGCGGCGGAGAACACCGCGGCGCGACCGAAGCGTTCGGGGTTGTTGGCGACGAACTTCATCGTGCCCCGACCGCCCATCGACAAGCCCGCGATGGCGTTGTCCTCACGAGCCGACGAGACGGGGAACCATCCGTGTATCAGCGGGAGGAGCTCGTCGACGAGGTAACGGTTCGCGTCGTAACCGAGGGAGAAGTTCGGCCAGTTCGAGTAGTTCGAGTTCAACGCGCTCGGCATCACGACCACCATCTGCGCTTCGGTGGCGTAGGTCTCGATGTTCGTCCGGCGGACCCAGTCGGTGTGGTCCCCGAACGTGCCATGCAGCAGCCACAGGACGGGGTAGCGCTTGCCGGAGCTGTAGAAGTCCTGGGCGTTGGCACCGAGGGGGAGGTCCGGGAGGATCACGCTGATGGTCTGGTTCGACCGGAGGAAGCTGCTCAGGAAGGACAACGTCGTCAATGCCATGGATCACTCCTGTTTGTGGTGCGCGCTACTCCGCCAAGCTAACATTGCTGAAGTTCAGCTTTGAAGGGATCCGTCGTGCCGAACAAGACGGTCACACTGCGCGACGTCGCGGCTCGCGCCCGGGTGTCTTCGACGACGGCGTCTGTCGTGCTCGGTGACCGCGGTCCGGAGTTCCGTATCGCCTCCGAGACGATTGAGAGGGTGCGCGCTGCGGCTGAGCAACTCGGGTACCGGTCCCCCGGCGGCCGACGGCGCCGCAATCGAACCGCGCTCTGGAGCGTGTTCGTCCCGAGTGACGTGGACGTCTTGCCAGCTCGAACGTTCCTCGACGGGGTCTCGGCGTTCCTCGAGGAGCGGCAGATCGCGGTCACGTGTGCGCTCGTGGTCTTCGAGCGTGGGCACCTTCGGGACAAGCTCCGGTGGATGTCCCCAGACGTGCTCGGCGGCGCCGTCCTCGTCGGTCTCGATGACGAGGACGTTGCGTTCGTCGAGAGCGGTGACGTCGAGATTCCGGTCGTGCTCTACAACCGGACCGCGCGCAACGTTCCCTCGGTGATGGTCGATGAGCTTGGGGTCGGGCATATGGCGGCGACGCACTTCCTCGCGAGGGGCATCGACCGGTTCGTCGTCGCCGGCCCGACGCTCATTACGAGTGCGACCTCGCTGCGGCTTGCAGGCTTCTCCGGTGCACTCGTGGCGGCCGGCGACGCGCTCCGCCCAGAGATCTCACTGGAACGTGTCGTCGTCGGGGACGACCAGGCTCTCGACATGGATCGGCTGGTTGCTGCGTCTGAGCGTCGAGGTGTCTTCGTCCTCACCGACACGTTGCTGCCCGCGGTGATGGCTTCACTTGAGTCGGCTGGTGCCGACGTGCCGGCGTCGACGGAGGTGATCGCCTACGGCAACGGTGTGATCAGTGGGCTGTTGCACCCGTCGGTGACAACGGCGACCGTGCCGATGCACGCGATGGGAAAAGAATGTGCCGCGACGCTCGACCGAGCTGTCCGGCAGCCGGGGCCGTCGCGGGACGCACGGCGGGTGTTCCAGGCGGAGATGGTGTTTCGCGACTCGTCACCGGCTGTGCCCTAGATCCACGTCGGTGCGATATCCGCCCACCCTGAGAAGACGCCGACCCCGGCACGGATATACCCCTGCCGGGGTCGAGCATCACGCGGGACGAACGTCACGAACGGTCCGTTAGCGGACGCCCTTGATGCGGTAGACCATCGCCGCGCCGATCAGCGCCACAGCGGCTGCGACGATGAACCACAGCGAGTACCCCGCGCCGAACAGTGCATCACCGAGTGGGATGATGACAACTCCGGCGATCAGCGGGGAGAGCGTCTGCGGCAGGGTGTTGGCGATGTTCAGGACACCGAGGTCCTTCCCGACCTCTTCCGCGTTCGGCAGCACCGCGATGCTCAGCGCCATGTCGACGGAGAGGAAGAACCCGGCGCCAGCGCCGATGAATGCTTCAGCGACGAGGATGAGCCCGAGGCCCCACGTCGTCCCGAGTGCGGGTGCCACCGGGAACATCAGGACACCGACAGCGATCATCACTGCGCCCAGCGCCACGAACAGGCGGCGATTCTGGATCTTGTCGCTCCACCAGCCGCCAAGGATGGCGAACACGACGTTGGCGGACACCAGGACGACCGTCGCGAGGAGGTTGAACTGCAGCTGCTGGCCGATGTCCGTAATGCCGAATGACGTGGCGAGGAACAGGATCAGGTACGTGACCGTCGAGGCGTACCCGAACATGATCATCAGCTTGCTCAGCCACGCCCACCCGAGGTTGCGGTGCTTCGCGGGGTTGAACACGAACGACGCGAAGAACTCACGGAAGTCAAACCGGTCGGGCTTGGTCGTGAGGACGCGGTCCTTCAGTAGGAAGGCGAACATGAGGCAGGCGATCAGGCCGATGGCTGCCGGGATACCCATACGCAGGATGTCGTTCGGGAGCAGGGTGAGGCCGAGCGCGCCGGTAAGGATGCCGAGGGGCGCGGTCGTGCCGATGATGCCGGACACTCGCCCACGGCGAGCCTCCGGAACCTGGTCGGCGACCGTCGCCGTCAACGCGGCCTGTGCGAAGTTCGCGAACAGCTGTGCCATCGCCCAACCGACGATGAGCAGCGTGATGTTCGGTGCGACCGTGATCACCAGGATGCCAAGGAACGTGCCGATCGCGCCGACGATGATCCAGGGCTTGCGCATTCCGGTGCGCGCAGTCGTCCGGTCGGACAAGCGGCCGACGAGCGGCTGCGTGATCAAGGCGAAGAACGCTCCGCTTCCGAGTACCAGGCCAAGGACTGTTGAAGCCTGTTCGAGTCCTACCAGCGCCTGTACGCGGACCGACAGACCGCCGAGACCGGGCGCGAACAGTGCGAGGAAGATCCCATAGGAGCCGAAAAAGTATCTGAGGGCAAAACCCTTCGGTTCTCGCTGCAGGCTGTCAGCAGGCAGTGTTGCGTCCGGTGCCGCTGCGAGCTGGTCGCCGCGTGCTGTTGCGGTCATTGTTCGACTCCTTCGTCGGGTGGTGTACGACTCGCAGAAGCTAACACTGCTGAAATTCAGCGTGGACGCCGTTTTGACGCAGTAATCAGAGTCGCAGGCCGCTGGTCCGCGTTCAAAGTGCCCGCGAGCCCGCCATAGGCCCAGAAGTGACCGAGCAGGTGATGACTACCGCTCGCTACTCGGACGCGGCGAGGCCGACGAGGTCCTCGACGGTGAACCTCCGCTACGCGGGTTCCTAAATCGGCAGATTTGGCCCTTGCATGGCTGCTGAACCACCCACTCGTCCCGGCGGCGATCGTCGAGCCCAGCAAGGGCCGGCAACTCCTCGAGTCCCCTCGCGACCAGGCGGGGCTCTCCGATGGGATTGCCCCGACAGGATCGACGATGAGCAGCGAGCCTGGTTGGCGTCGCTGCCGGCCACCGCTCGGCCGACCCAGGGCGTGCTCGCGTTTTATGGAGCACCGGATGATGACCTGAGCTCTCTTCTGGAAGCAGTCATGCTGAGCGGGGTGCGGCAGCAAGTGAGGACGAAGTCATCCGACGACTGGGCGCCCTCACCGACGAGGCGCTACTGCTCTGTGGGCACACCCATCCTTGGCGATCGATGCGCCTGGTGAGCGGGCCGCTCATCGTAAATTCGGGAAGCGTGGGCTGGGCTGCTTACGACGATGACCAGCCTTGCCCGCACGTCGTCCAGGCCGGAACACCGGACGCTCGGTACGCCGGGGTCGACGACGCGATCGGTTCATGGGAGGTCACATTCCACCGGGCGCACTACGACATCGAGGCTGCAGCAACAGCCGCGAGGGCGGACGACCACCCAGACGTCGAGTACGCGCTCCCCACCAGACGCATACCCTGGAAAGGCGCTCGAACGCGTCCCAAAGCCGGTCTATCGGTGAGGCAGGTCGACTACGAATCGAATAGGCCGAGTGCCGCCGCAACGGCCACAGAGCAACCCACAACTACCGCCACCACGCTCCCGATGTTCGCGGCCAGTCGCTGATCGTTGTTCATCCCCATGTCCCGAGCCCAGAAGTGTCCGACAGCCGATGGCTACCCGAGAATCGGGTTATCCCTCACTTCGGATCGGCGCGATGAACTGCGCGGTAGACGGTCGCTCGCGCCACTCCGAACAGCTCAGCGAGGTCGCTGGTGGTGTGGGTGCCGGCACGGTGCAGCTCGACGAGGTGCCTCTCCTGTGCCTTGTTGAGCTTGGGCTTGCCGCCGCGGAGCTTGCCGGCGGCCTTCGCGATCGCCATGCCCTCGCGGGTGCGTGCGCGGATAAGGTCGGCTTCGAACTCGGCAACCATACCGAGGACGTTGAATAGGAGTCGGCCGACGGGGTCGGTGGGGTCGTAGACCGATCCCCCGAGATTGAGCGCGACGCCCTTCTTCGTGAGCTCGTCCGCGATGTCGGTGGCGTCGCGAAGCGATCGCGCGAGGCGATCGAGTTTCGTGACGACGAGCGTGTCGCCAGCTCGGACGGAGGCGAGAGCTGATCGAAGGCCGGGTCGTTCTCGGGTGGTCCCGGACATGCCGTGGTCGACGTGGATGTCCTGATCGGCGACTCCAAGGGCATGAAGGCCGTCGCGCTGCGCCGCGAGGTCTTGTCCGGAGGTCGAGACGCGGGCGTATCCGATCAGCATGACGGCCACTGTACTGTCAGCCGTACCCTCACCGGGCATTTTTGCGGGACAGTCTGTTGAGACTCAAAACCGAGACGTTTCCTGGTTCCGCGATCCCCTCCCCCGAGGTCGCGAACGCGTCCGGGGAGCGACCGCCTACCGGACGCGCACGTCCAGAGAGCGCGGGACTGAATCGAGTCCTATTCGTAGCGGCCAATGTGGTCGTGGTGGACACCTCTACGCAGCTGCCTGCCGGAGCGATCGAGTGGGTGTGTGACGGGTTGGAAGAGTCGCTACTTTCGTTGATTGAGCCTGCCGCTGAGTTGCCAACGGAGCCCGGGCGTGACGAGTCCGGTGAGCCAAGCTGAATCAGCTTGTCTGAGGGACAGAACGGTTGCGGCTGCGGTGCGACGAGGAAGGGCTGACCTCCTGGGCGATTCCTTGGCGTGCCGCGGTGACGATGAGCTCGGAGGTGGTTCTCGTGGGCGTGTGGATCGTCGTCGCGGTGGCTGTCGTACTGCTGTTGGTGGTCGTCGGGTCGGTCGGAGCTGCGCTGCTCGCGGTGGCTTCAGAAGTGGAGCAGGAAAATCTTCCCGACGACTGAGCAGCAAGGTCAGGCAGGAGTGCCGAGCCGGTATCCGACACCTCGGATAGTGCTGATGAGGTCGCGGTCAGTCTTGCGTCGGATGTAGTGGACGTACGTGTCGACCGTGCCAAGCTGCTCACCGTTGTCGAACACGGCGGACAGCAGGTGCTGCCGCGTGAACGCGCGCGAGGGTTCACTGGTGAGCAGTCGGAGCAGGGCAGTCTCCTTCTCCGTCAACATCACGCGCCCGGTGTAGGGCGAGGTGATGCTGTGGTCGTCGGGGTAGAAGGCCCAGCCGCCGATCTCGATACCGGTGCCGGCACCGGTGTAGTCACGGGTGAGCGCTCGGAGCCGGGCCGAGAGCTCGTCGAAATCGAATGGTTTGACGAGGTAGTCGTTGGCACCGGCGTCCAGCCCGGAGACGCGGTCGTGCAGTTCGCCGAGGGCGGTGAGCATCAGCACGGGCGTACTGATGCGGCGCTGGCGGAGAGTGGCGACGACTTCGGTCCCGTCGATGCCCGGCAGCCGGCGATCCACGACCATGACGTCGAAGTACTCCCTCGCTGCGGTCTCGAGTGCAGACTCCCCACTAGGGCAGAGCGTCACGGCCCAGTGCTCGCCCAGTTCGTCTGCGACAAGCGGGCCGAGCCGAGGATCGTCTTCGACGAGCAGCAGTCGGGGCGTCATGATCGGGCCTTCCGGTCGTGGTTCAGCGCGCTGTCGGCAGTGATAGGGAGGTGGAGGGCGAAGACGGTTCCGCTGCTGTCGGTGCGTTCGACCACAGCGTCACCGCCGGCTCGGACCGCGACGTCGCGGACCAGCGCAAGTCCGATGCCGTAGCCGGTACGGGTGCTCGTTGTCGTGGCCGGCGTGCCATGGGCAAAGCGTTCGAAGACGCGGGTGGGCTCGATGCCGACAATCCCGGGGCCGTCGTCGGCGACACGGATCGTTACACGAGATCGGGTGGTCTCCGCGGTGACGCGTACGTGTCCGCCGGCGCGGGTGTGGCCGATGGCGTTGTCGATCAACGCGACCAGGCACCGGCGCAGCTGTGTGTCAGACACGCATACGCATACGCATGCGTCGCTCGGGCTGACGTCGAGGCGCACATCGCGGTCCGCGGCGAGGACGTTCATGTCGCGGTGTACCGCGTCCATTGCCGCGCGCAGGTCGGCGGTACCGTCCGGATCGGCGGTCCCGGCGGCTGCCTCCAGGAGGTCGTTGACGATGTTGATCAGTATCTGCGTGTCGTCGCGGAGCTCGTCGACGACCGGACGCCGGCGGTCCTCTGGCGGGGTCATTCGTTGCAAGCGCTGTACCCGGGCGTTGAGCACCGTGAGTGGTGTTCGCAGTTCGTGACTGGCGTCGGCGACGAAGGTGCGCTGCATCCGTGCCGCTTCGGCGATCGGTCGGACCGCACGTCGGGCGATCAGCCACGCCGCAATGCCGGCGAGGACGATCGCGAGACCACCGACACCGACGACTGCGATGCTGAGGTCGACGGTGTCGAGGTAGATGTGGACGTCGGTCGGGCCGGGGCGCTCGTGGAGTTGGCTCGGTGTCAGTTGCCACAGCACATACGCCACGACGAGGACGATGATCGCGATCACCAGCGCTGCCGACACGACCGCGACGCGAAGTGCGATGCCGATCACGGATCGGCGGTACGCCAGCCGGTCCGGGTCGGTGTCTGTGCCGGATCGGAACGACCATCGAGCCAGCGTGTCTGCAATCGCTGATCGCCATCCGTCCGACATGTGACCCCTTCCCGACGAGTGACGCCGGAACGCGAGGGGGGAAGCGTTCCGGCGTCACTGTGTTGGCTCGATCCTGCCTCACTCAGAGCAGCACCGGCTGGTCGAGCATTACCGTCGCTGGCCAAGGAACAGCCAAGAAAGCGGCGTTCTGGCTGCAAGGTCGTTTCTTGGTGAAGTCTTGCGTGCCGGTTTCTACCGTCGGAGCACCGCCGTTCCCGCGAACCCGTGGCACGGCTCGTCCCGACGAGGAGAACACCATGTCCCACTCGCCTGCAGCGCCCGCGCCTGCCCGGATCCGCGCGAACAAGGTCCCGGACCCGACAGCGTCGTTCTGGATCATCAAGGTCCTTGCGACCACCGTCGGCGAGACTGCCGCGGACCTCCTCAGCGACACCGTAGGGCTGGGGCTGCCGCTGACGACGCTGATCATGGCGGTCGCGCTGGCCGTGTTCCTGGTTCTGCAGTTCCGGGCGCGCGCGTACCGGCCGCCGTTGTACTGGATCACCGTGGTGCTGATCAGCATCGTCGGGACCTGCGTCACCGACAACCTGACGGACGGCCTCGGCGTCCCCCTCGCCGTCAGCACCACCGTGTTCGGTGTCGCACTGCTCGCCGTGTTCATCATCTGGTACCGCACCGAGGGCACCCTCTCGATCCACGGCATCGACACCGTCCGCCGAGAAGCGTTCTACTGGCTCGCGATCCTGTTCACCTTCGCGCTCGGCACCGCCGCCGGCGACCTCATCGCCGAGCAGACCGGACTCGGGTACTTCCCGTCGCTGCTGCTCTTCGCCGGCGCGATCGCCCTCACCGCCGCCGTCTGGTTCATCGGCCGCCGCGGCCCGGTGCTCTGCTTCTGGATCGCGTACATCCTCACCCGACCGCTCGGCGCCTCCACCGGGGACCTGCTGTCCGCGTCAACGAAGGACGGCGGCCTGGGCATCGGGACGATCACCACGAGCATCGTGTTCTTCGTCATCATCGCCGCGATCATCAGCTATCTCGTCATCCGTCTCCGCCGCGACGACACCGCGCAGCGCACCCGCCTCACCGTCTGACCCCGACCGCTGGTGTCGCCGCCGATCTGGACGACGGCGGCACCAGCCCTCCGCTTGTGAAAGGCATCTCGTGCTCTCCACCGTTCCGCTCGCCGTGAGCCTGTTCGACGCAGCGTCCGTCCTGCACGCTTTCGGCCCGTACGTCCTCGCCGGGATCGCGCTACTGATCTTCATCGAGTCCGGGGTGCTGTTCCCGTTCCTGCCCGGCGACTCCCTCCTGGTCACCGCCGCGATCATCAGCAGCACTCTCGGCGTTGCCCCGTGGCAGGTCGCCGTCGTCGCGTCCGTTGCCGCGGTCGCCGGAGACCAGGTCGGCTACTGGATCGGCAAACGGTACGGCCGCCGACTGTTCAAGGACGACGCCCGCATCCTCACCACCGCCCGCCTCGACGAAGCGGAAGCATTCTTCACCAAGTGGGGTGGCCTGAGCCTAGTCCTCGGACGGTTCGTCCCGATCGTCCGCACGTACGTGCCCCTCGCGGCGGGGACCGCGCAGATGCACTACCGCCGGTTCCTGCTGTTCAACCTCATCGGAGCAGTCTCCTGGGCCTGCGGGCTGACCGCCGTCGGCGTGCTCCTCGGCGGCATCCCGTTGATCGCGCACAACATCGACGCGCTGATGATCGTCATCATCCTCGTCTCGATCCTCCCGATCATCATCGGCGCACTCCGGAAGCGCCACGTCGCGCGGAAGCGGCGCGACGCACCCGCATCGCCCACCCCGCAGACCAACTACAACCGGGCAGACCGCGACCGAGCGGCCGGCGAGCGGTGAGGACCACAACAGTCCCCCGGAGCCGGGTGCCCGCACCCACCGTGTCGTTCTGGGTGATGAAGGTCCTCACCACCGCGATGGGGGAAGCGCTCTCCGACTTCCTCGTCACCCGGTTCGACCCCGTCCCGACCGTGCTGGTCACCGCGGCGCTCTTCGCCGTGGTCCTCGCCGCGCAGCTCCGAGCAGACCGGTACCGGCCCTGGCTCTACTGGGGCACCGTGTCCATGGTGGGCGTGTTCGGCACCATGGTCGCCGACGTCACCCACGTCGCACTCGGCATCCCGTACGCGGTCTCAACGCCGGTGTTCCTCGTTGCCCTGGTCGTCGTGTTCGTCCTCTGGCGCCGGGTCGAGGGCACCGTCGACGTCCACACGATCACCAGTACCCGGCGGCAGCTGTTCTACTGGGCCGCCGTCATCGCAACGTTCGCGATGGGAACCGCAGCCGGCGACCTCGCCGCCAGTACTCTCCACCTCGGCTACCTCGGCGGCGGACTGCTTTTCGTCGGGCTCATGGTCCTCATCGTCCTCGGCAGGCTCGGCGGTGTCCTCGGCCCGGTGGCAGCGTTCTGGACCGCCTACGTCCTCACCCGACCCGTCGGCGCATCTTTTGCTGACTGGGTTGCCGTCTCTAGGAGCCGTGGCGGACTTGATGTGGGGACCGGACTGGTGAGCGGGCTCCTCGTCGCCGCGATCATCGTCGGGGTCGGATGGGTGAGCGCCGCGCACACCCGTCAGCAGTTCGCAGGCACCGTCGGCTGAGTCGAGCAGCGCATGAGGCAGCAGCACCGTTCACCTCTCCTGACAAGACGTCAGGTGTTGGCTGCCGGCCTGTTTGCGGGCGCGGCGGTCGCATTGAACGACAGCACCACAGCGACGACAAGGGCGGTGCTGCCGACGGAGGGCGGCGCTAGTCGTGTGTCGACACCGAATGCCGCGTTCGAGCACATCGTCGTGCTCATGATGGAGAACCGGTCGTTCGACCAGGTCCTCGGCTGGCTCTACCCGAGCGGAGAACCGCGCCCAGGACAACGGTTCGAGGGGGTCGCGGGACGGTCGTGGACCAATCCGTCGCTCTCCGACGTCCCGGTGCCCGCGCACCGGTTCGCCGGGAATGTGGACGACGTGCTGATCAGTCCCGCGGTGAACGCTGGGGAGGGCTTCAGCCACACGATGCGGCAGCTCTGGGGATCTCACGACCGTGACAGTGCGCCGACGATGGATGGGTTCGTCGTCGACTACCAGGACCATCTGCGGAGCTATCTTCACCGCGATCCCACCGTTGCAGAGTACGCGCAGGTGATGGGCGGCTTCAGCGCCGGTGCGCTGCCCGTTGTGTCCACCCTCGCGGAACAGTTCGGGGTCTTCGACCATTGGTTCTCCGCAGTGCCGACGGACACGTGGCCGAACCGTGCGTTCTTCCACGCAGCAACCTCGAACGGCTTCATGTCGAACGCCGGTGGCGGCGGCTACGGGAAGTGGTTGAACGCGCCTCCGGTCGCGACGGTGTTCAACTCCCTGCAAGGCGCCGGGGTTCCGTGACGGGTCTGTTACGACGCTTCTCAGGTGATCTCGTTGACAGGCATCCTGGCTGCACCATCGATCCAGCAGTACTGGCAGAGCAACTTCCGGAGCATGGAGCAGTTCCACGTCGACGCGCGGACCGGTGACCTGCCGGCGTACTCCTTCATCCAACCGCGCATGGTCTACAGCCGGAACTCCATGCATCCGCCAGCGTCTGCGGCCTCGCCCTGGGCCGGCAAGTACAGCAAAGCCCGTGGCAGACATGCTCGCTGCGGAAGCGCTGATCGCCCGCGCCGCTGTTTGCCGCCGCGAACCGGACGACGCCGCGCCCGGCATCGTGGCCGGTCGTGACGGCGCCGCGGGTTCCGCGTCCGCCCGCATGGGCGGCTCCTCGAACGTCAGGACGCGGTGTGGCACCGAGTACGGATGTGCTGCCGGTGCTGCTCGCGAAGTTCGAACCCGGCACGGTCGCTCCGGTCGATCCGAGTACTGCGTACGAGGTTCCTCGTCGAGCACGGCCACGGACTGTTCGGGGTCCGAGACGACGGTCTCGAACCCTGACCAGTGTCGCATTCCCCGCAGTCAGCGCTGCAGCTGATATTCGACGATTGTGCTGCGGTGCTCGTGGAACTTCCGCGCTGGTTGGTACCCGAGTCGTGCAAGGTCAGCCATCCCGTACGTGTCGGCTCGCCCGTTGATGGCGTACTCCACCAGCCACACGCGGCTTACCCCATCGAATCGTCCTCGTGCCGCCGCTGCAGCCGGCGTGTACGCCGAGTCCCGCCATGTGTCCCGCGCCCAATAGGGGGTCTCGAGGGTCACGTCCCGCACGTTCCGGAACCCGTCCGGGTAGGTGTGCAACGCGAGCCGGGGGTTCCGTGACGGCCGGGTGGACTCGTCGAACACGACCGCGTCCCCGGATCGTGCATGGGAGCCGATGGTCGCGCTGATGTTCGCCCAGTCGCTGTCGTTCTTCGCGTACGGTCCCCGCTGCTGGACCCAGACCGGTGCGGAGACCGACGTGATCAGCACGGCGCCGACGACCGCCACGACCCCCGGACGGCGAACCAGCCGGCCGATCCGGTCCACTCCAAGCGCGATGAGGATCGCCGCCGCCGGTGCCGATGAGGTCATGTACCGGCCGGAGAACATGGGGTGGACCAGATTCGCGAGGACCAGCAGCGTGACCGGGACGAGGAGCCAGGCCGCCGCGACCACGGTCAGTGACACCGGGGGCATGGTCCGTGACGTCGGCCGTCCGAGCTCAATGTGTCCTCGTGCCAACCGCCGCCGCTGATACAGAGCCGAAGCCCCCGCACCGGTGAGCGCGAGGACGATCAGCGCCCACGCCAGCACCGCGTACGGGACGCTGCTGAACCAGAGTCCGACGGTCAGCGAGGTGAACGTCACGGTCGTGCGGTGCGCGAGGAAGGCGATCTGCCCGCTCTCGGACGCTCCCGCGACCGCGATTGGACTGATCAGCACCATCACGATGAGTGCGGCACCGATCCACTGACGGACAAACCGCCGTCCTGGCCGCGAGGAAGCGATCACGACGACGTGGACCGCGACGAACAGTGCCGAGAAGAGGAACAACCAGATGCTGACCGTCAGGAGGACCACGTAGGAGATCCACCACCGACGGGCGGGAGCGCTGCCGGCGAGGAGTCGGATGAGGACCCACAGCGTCCAGCCCGCGAGGGCGGCGCTGAAGGCGTAGGAACGCGCCTCCTCACCGGCGTAGGTGATCCGAGGGAGGGTGCAGCAGATCGTGCCGGCGAGGACAGCTAGGCGGACGTCGCTGAGTTCGCGCACGAGCACGACGACCGCTGCCGTTGCAGCGCCGGCAGCGACTGCCGAGGGGAACCGGACCGAGAACGCGGACGCCCCGAAGAGGTCCACCCAGAGGTGGAGACCGGCGTAGTAGACCCCGTGCACCGCGTCGACGTGCTCCGTCATGCGGAGCAGGCTCGCCCAGGACCGCTGCGCGGAGAGCACGCTCGTGCCTTCGTCGCCCCAGAACGACGGGATCCATGACCCGGTCGCGGTGACAAGCACCGTGATGGTGCCGAGCACAGCCGGGAGGAACCAGCTCCTGTGCGTGATTGCCGTCCGGATCATGAAGCGTCCCGGACGACGTTCACCGTCCGCACGATCTGCTGCGGCATGTCCTCCCCGCCCCACGTGAGCTGAGCGCGCGCCGGTGCTGAGCGGGCGAGTCCGTTCCAGAACGTGGACCTCCCGGACGCGTCGACGACGACGTCGAAGCCGGTATCTGCGAGCATGCGATGCCACTCACGGCGGTTCGAAGGTGCCTCCGACCCGAGAAGGTGCCGCACCCACGATGGGAGTGTGGATCCGTTGCGGGAGCCTTGACGGACGAACTGGCGGATCCGCGGATCGAGTCGTCGTTGCGCGTCCAAGTACCAATCGGAGCGCGCGTCCGAGAGCAGCACGGACATATCGAGCTCCGTGAGGTCGAGTTCGTTGATCGTCCGGACGACGTCCGCAACGAGCGCCTCGTGCGCCGCCGCGGGGAGGACGACCAAGACCGAGGGCGGCCCGGCCGGGGCTCGGGTCGTTCCGGGACGGTCCTGGAACACCGCGGCAATCAGCCGTTCGGTGGCGTGACCATCGTCGTAGGGATTCATCCGAGCGCGCATCGCTTCCGCTACATCCCCAACGTCAATCGGAGTGTTCACCCACGCTGCCACCCGCTCCGGCGCAGTCTCGACAGGACCCGGCCACTCATCGGTTGGGATGGACAGCCCGCGGTAGGAGGCGTACTCCTCGATGTCCGGTGCGAAGAACACGATCGGGCGCTCGAGCGGGAGGAAGTCGAAGAAAATGCTCGAGTAGTCCGTCACGAGCGTGTCCACCACACCGAGCAGCAGGTTCGTGGGGATGTCGTTCGGCACCAGGACACCGGCTGCAGCCGGGTTCCGAGCCGCGAACCGGTGCACCACCTGGTGGGTCTTCAACAGGACGACGAACCGATCCGGATCGAGTGCGACCTGGATCCGGCCGAGCTGGCTGAGCAGCAGTTCGGCGTCGTCGCGGGGGCGGACGAACGAGGTGCCCCGCCACGTCGGTGCCCACAGCACGATCCGCCGATCCCCGACAGGAAGTCCGCGCTCCTCGAGGAGCGCGCGGACGTCCGCGCGTCCGCGGTCGTCGAGGAACTCCCGGTCGATCCGCGGCAGACCCGTCGCGAGGACCGGCCGCCGCACGATCCCGTCAAGCCGGTGGGCACGCCGGTAGAGGAACTCCGTGGTGTGGTCGTTCGGCGTGACCAGCACATCGGCGTGCAGGAAGTTCCGGACGACGTTCGCGACGCGGAACGCCGGGTCCCCGATGTCGAAGCCCATGTGCTTGAGCGGGGTGCCATGCCAGGTGTTGACGTAGACCTGCCCCGGACGCTTGTCGAACTGCCGGTCGAACGTGGCGTTGCTGATCAGCCACCCTGCCGTGACCAGCGCGCGGTCGTACGCCGCCGATCCCGGCGCGACGAACCGGACCCGGGGATGGTGGGCGAACTCCCGGCGGACCGAGGCGTTGTCGTTCTCGTCGGAGAGCGACCACACGTGCCGCTTCGATCGGTGCCGTGGATCGTCGAGCAGGGCACGAAACAGCGCCTCTGGACTGTCCAGGACGCCGTTGCCGTTGAACGACTCGTACAGGACGAGGTCATGGTCGATCGGTCGCGTGGACCAGAAGGCACGGACCTCGGCCGACCAACGGCGGCGGACTCGGCGGCGGACCCGACCGATCCGGGCACGGATCGTCATGATGTCCCCTGTCGTCGGTCCTGCGAGCACTGTCGTCCACGATCCTCCGGCAGGCCGGGGAGCACGGTCGATAGGAACGCACCCGTTGCCAGGTCGTTGTACGCCGCGGCGTCCAACGACGTGGGGGCCACGCTGCCCCGGAGGAATGCTCGAAGGCCGTCTGCCAGTCCCTCATCGGACAGCGGCGTGACGTAGGCGCCACCCTCGGGGAGTGCATCGGCGACCGAGACGAAGCCGGTTGTCACGATCGGCTTCCCCAGGACCGCCGCCTCGAGGATCACCATCGGCTGGCCTTCGTGGTCGCTGGACACCACGAGGCAGTCCGCTGCGGCGACGAGCGGGAACGGGTTCTCCACGACATCCGTGAACACGACGGCCTCGCCGACCCCGAGCGAATCGGCGAGCTCCTGCAGGTCGGTCAGCAAGGAGCCGCCGCCGACGATCAGCAGACGGGTCTCCGGGTGTTCGGCGTGCACGGCCGCGAACGCGCGCAGCAGGCGTCGGTGGTTCTTCTCGGGCGAGAGCCGCCCGACCGTCACGAACCAGGTGCTGCTGTCGGTGCGCTCGAGGAGCGACGTCCGCCACGACGACGCTTCGATCGGCGCATCGGACATCAAGCGGATCCGGTCGGCGTCGACGACGTTCGGGACCGTAACGTAGGTTCCACCGGCGATGCGTTTCAGGGCCTGCTCGTTGTGGGCGGAGAGCACGGCGGACACCGAGACCGCTCGGTCGAACTGCGCGTACAGCCCGGTGACGAACCGCAGCGATCGCCGCATGCTCGGCCTGCCGTCGACCTCCCGGTCGAACTCGGCTCGCATGTCGTTGTGCAGCCAGATCGACCTGCGGACGGGCGCCGGCGCATGCAGGAGGAGCTCCGCCCAGAACGGTGAGTACCCGCTGAAGTCGACGACGGCGTCGAAGTGTGCGTCGCCGAAGCAGCGTCGCCACTCCGCGTCCCACAGGCCGCGCAGCCCGGGCGACGTGGCATGCGCCCAGGTCGATGCGCGACGTTCGGCGAGCCGACGGTGGAGGTGCAGCAGCTTCGACCCGTTCATGCCGCCCACCCGCTGCAGCTGACGCACCCGCGGGTCGAGGCGTCCGCGGTTCACCACCCCAGGGCCGCGACCGGTCTGGTTGTACGTCACGGTGACGTCAATGCCCGCGTCGACGAGGCGGGGAAGCAGGTTGACCGCGGCGCTGGTGATGCCGTTCGAGCGCAGAGCGCCCACGTGGACCAGCAGGCTCGGCCGCGCGTCACCGCGCAGGGACCGGACGGCACCGCGGACGGGGATGTGGTCGCGGAACAGCAGGTCGACGACGCGGTCCGCCGCGTGTCCGTCGTCGAACGGCACCAGACGGTGCCGCAGTTCGGTGTAGGCGTCCCGATCGGTGTCGGCCACGCCGGTGCGGAGCGCGTCGGCGACGGCGCCGGCGACCTCGGTCGCGGTCGTGCAGCGCGGGCCCGGCCACCCGTCCGTCAGGTAAAGCCCGCGCGTGGACTCGTACTCGTGGTCAGCGTCCGCGGCGAAGACGAGCGGCTTCCCGGTCGCGAGCCAGTCGACGACGATCGACGAGTAGTCCGACACGAGCACCGCGGCCTCACCCAACAGCAGGTTCACCGGCACGTCCCCGGGCACGAGTCGTCCCGCCAGTCGGGGCTCCGCTTGTGCTGCCTCGGCGACGACCTGGTGCGGCTTCACGAGGACCGTCCCGGGGATGCCCCGCCGGCGGAGGAACGCCTCGACATCGTCGGCCAAGGACGCCATCGCCGCGGAACGGTCCTCGGGGTCGGCGAACCGGTCTCCGCGCCAGGTCGGCGCGTACAGCACGATCGGTTCCGATCCGACCTGGACCCCGCCGTCCCGCAGACGACGACGCAGCCGGACGCTATCCGGGTTGACCTGGCGGTCGAGGCGGGGGTACCCGACCTCGAGGACGTCCGCCGAAGCGAGCCCGCGCAGCCGGTACGCGCGCTCGTACATCTGCTCCGTCATCCACTCGCTCTGCGAAAGCAGATGCGTGGCCTGCAGGAAGTTCCGGATCGTGTTCGCCGACGCCGTCGCACCGTCGGGTTCGTCGAAGCCCATCCGCTTCAGCGGGGTGCCGTGCCAGGTGTTGAGGTACCGCTGCTCCGGCCGGCGCGAGAAGGACGCCGGGAACGTCGCGTTGTTGATCAACGTTCCCGCGGTGGCGAGGTACCGCAGGTACTCGGTCGAGTCGCGGCGGACCACGTGTGTCTGCGGCTCGCGGTCGAGCGCGGGGCCGATCGAGTGAATCGTCTTCGCGTCCAAGACCCACACGTGCCGGAGATGCTGGAGGTCGTCGGCGGCGAGCAGGGCACGCCAGATCGCCTCGGGATTGCACGCAGCGCCGTTGCCGCCGAACGACTCGTACAGCACCAGATCCGGCTTGACCGGGCGCGACCGCCAGAACGCAGCGACCTCAGCGCGGACAGCACGACGCGCGCGGCGGGCAGCGGATGCCACTGATTGGGCCTTCGGCATCGCGAACCTCATGTCGGAAGCGTGACGGGAGGCGACCCAGATTCCGCTAAGCAACAGATCTGTGACGATTCTTGGTGTCTGCCACGTGGGGTGAGCCCATGACTCAGCAGATTTCTGACGGTACGCGCAACGATCGATCCGGGATCCTGCGACAAGAACCACACCCGGGCCGAACGCTCCTCACCGCTGCTGCCGTCGTAGCGGCGATCACGGTCCTGGGATTCCTCCTCCGCAGTCACCCCATCGACGCGTCGCTCGCCTCATGGCTGAACAGCGCCCACATCGGAGTCGTCGCTGCGATCAGTACTGCTGTGTACGCCGCGTTCTCGCCGGCCCCTGCGATCCTCATCACCATCGCGCTGACAACACTGGTGTGGTTTCAATCTCGCCAGTTGCGCGCTGCCGCTGCGTTCGCGGGGACAGTCGCAATCACGTGGATTCCTTCCGACGCTATCAAGCTCATCGTTCACCGCCCGCGCCCCGACGCGGGCACCCTCCCCCACCCGTTCACGCCCGCTCAAACCGACCCATCGTTCCCAAGCGGACACGCTGCGTTCATCACCGCTCTCGTCCTCGCGCTGCTATTCGTCATCGGCGACAGCACCCACCGCCGAGCTGCGCTCACTGGTGGCACGGTCTTGATCGCGTTGATCGCAATCGCCCTGAGCATCGACGCTGTGCACTACCCAACCGACGTTCTCGCATCCATTGCCTGGTCGACCGCAGTTGCGCCCGCCGCTCGGTATCTCTCAGCCAACGTGATCGTCCCCCGCATCCCCGGACTTCGATAACGGCAGCGGTAGCGGCAGCTCACGATCGGCTACCGCACACGTCGCGGCGATTCGGGAGCCCGCGAAAATCCGGGGACGCGGTGTCTCAGCAGACCCGTCCGGCGATCTGCCCGCCGATGGTTCCCTCCGTGAGACACGGTGGGGCTTCTGGTGGCACGTGCTCCAGGTCAGGGCTCGGGAGTGTCGGTCTGCGTCGTCAGTGCGGCTGCGAGGTCGGATTCCGAGGGCAGGGCAGCGCGGACCGAGGGTGGGAGGAGGTCGTAGCTAGCGACACCGATCGGGGTGTGCTGCCCCGCCAGGGAGTACCGGACGACGGCGTCGTTCTTGTCCGCGACCAGCAGCAGCCCGACGGTATCGGCGTGCTGAGGCCGGCGGAGTTTGTCGTCGACGAGCGCGACGTAGAAGCCGAGCTGGCCCAGGTACTCGGGCTTGAACTTCCCCGTCTTGAGCTCGATGACCACGTACCGGAGCTGCTCGACGTGGAAGAACAGCAGGTCAACATAGAAGTCGTCTCCGTCGACGTCGAAGTGCACCTGCCGCCCCACGAACGCGAAGCCCTCGCCGAGCTCGCGGAGGGTGTCGATGATCCGGTCGACGAGTGCCTGCTCGAGGTGGCGTTCCTTCGCGTCGCCATCGAGAGCAAGGAAGTCCAGCACGTACGGGTCTTTCGTGATCTGCTGCGCCAGGTCCGACTCCCCCGGCGGGAGCACCTCAGCGAAGTTCGTCGGCGCCGCCCGCAACCGCGTGTGCGCCTCTGACCGAAGCTGGTGCTCGAGCACGTTCCGCGACCACCCGTGCGCGGCCGCCTGACCGGCGTACCAGTCCCGGAGCTCATGATCATCGAGCCGGTCAAGGAGGACCGTGATATGCCCCCAGGGCAATTGTCCAACAGCCTGTTGGACAACTGCATCCGCCGACCACTCCCCCGCGAACCGGCGCATGTAGAACAGGTTCGCCCGGGAGAACCCCTTCATCTCGGGGAACTCCGCACGCAGATCCGTTGCGAGCCGGCCGATGACGTTACTGCCCCACCCTTCATCGCCCTGGCGCTGCAGGATGGTCGCGCCGATCCCCCAGTAGAGGCGAATCAGTTCGGTGTTTACGCGGCGCTGCGCGGTAAAGCGGGCCGCGCGGACCTGCTGCTTCAGTTCGGCAAGAGCAGCGGCATACCCGGATACAGCCGGCGACGAATCAGACATCACCACTCAGTCTGCCCGACCAACCGGTCTGCAGAAGAACGTACGAAGCGTTCTACGGAATCAGTTATGCCAGGGTGGAGATGACCCCCGAGCGAAAGGCGACCTCCACTATGGCGCAGAAAGTCACCACGCACCTCGTCGACGACCTCACCGGCGACACCATCGAAGACGGCCACGGCCGCACCGTGTCCTTCTCTTTCGATGGCGGCCACTACGAAATCGACCTCACCGACGACAACGCCGACGCGCTCCGCGAAGCGTTCTCCGACTACGTCGCCGCAGCACGCAAGGTCACGGGCCGATCCGGCCGCACTACTGCCGGCAGCGCGCCGAAGCGTGGAAACTCGGAAGAGCTCGCGAAGATCCGCGAGTGGGCGAACGCGAACGGCCACGAAGTCTCCTCCCGCGGCCGCATCAGCCAGGCCGTCCGCTACGCATACGACGCCGCACACTGACGTCCCCCCGACACAGAACAGCCGGCCACCCCTCGGGTGGCCGGCTGTGCTCTCGCTGGTAACGACACGGAAGCTGCGGCGGCGACGGGACTGACTCATGCGACTCCTGCCGTTCCGTCGGGTAGGAGGGCGGTTCGTCCGTTAGGACGCTGGCTCGACTCCGAAAGCTGAGGGGCTCCGGCGGATGGCGTGCAGCAGTCCACGGGCCTTCCACGTCCCGGCTCCGACCTCGATCGAGTATTCCCCCGGGGCATCGATCCGGTTGGCGATCGCCCGGTAGTTCCGCTGCGTCACGCCTTCCCAGAGGATGAGTTTCCCGCAGTCATCGGTGGTCACGATGACCCGCGGATTCGGGCCGCCGATGCCGCGGTACGACGAGCCGCGCGCGGTCCCCTCGACCGACGTCACGTGGCAGCGAAGCGTGAGCCGGTGCTCGAGATCGTACGAGCGCAGGACGGCCGGAGCGACGAAGATGACCACGACTAGGAAGACGAGAACACCCATACCGCCGACGAAGCGGACGACACCGCGAACCTGCCTACGGTCCGCGGCCGTCATCGGTGCGTTACGCGAGCGGTCGGCTCGATGGCGGCTCACGCGCGTCCTCTCGTCGGGTGACCCATCCATACTGGCCGACCAGCGGCTTCATCGGCTGCCCCCCTCGTCCCCTAAGTGCACGCAGCGGCCAAATCGGGCGACGCCAGCACTCGGACTGCTGGCCACGTTGCATCCTCCGGGCGTGCGGCGTCGGCGATCAGAAGCGCGGGAACTCGAACGCGAACACCGCTCCCTCGCGCAGAGCAGCCGCCACTCTCGAAGCGGCCGGCTGTTCTCGTTCGCGCCGATACGACGAAGTTATGTCAGCGGGCGGACGCCCGCCTCACTGAATGCGTCTCGACCAACTCAGTCTTCGGCTGAAGCGACGGATCCCACGTACGACATCGATCCGCCGCTCGGAGGCGCTGGTGTGGACGTGTCAGCCGCAAGCTCACTCGTCCGGAACTCTTCCGCGGCGGGCTCCACGGTGTACTCGACCACCTCGACTGCATGGCTTTTGAGGGCGTCAAGCACCTCGGCCGGCGTGACGTAGAAGAACTCGCGTCGGAGGTTGACCTTGTTCACCCGCTGGTTCGCGAACGTCTGGTGCAGCATCGTTTCCACTCCGACAGCGTCGTCGGCGAAGAACAACGCGTGCACGTCGAAGCGGAACGGCACTGACGCGTCGCCGAGTTCGATGACGCGGTCCATCGGCTTCAGGCGCCTCGTCATGCCGATTTTCACCATGCGTTCCCCGAACGCTCCGACGTTGGAGATCACGTACACGTAGCCCGCTCGCACATTGGCTGCTCGATAGTCGACATCGGTGATGGCGCGGTCGACGTCCTCAAGTCGCGCTTGGACGCGCGCGGCACCTTCCGCGTCGCCGTTTGCCTGCAAGGCAGCAAGAGTGGATAGGTAGTGCTGGCGTTCCTTCTCGAGTCGGTCGTGCTCGGCTTGCAGTTCAGCGGCAGCGCGCTGCTGCTCGCGGAGTTCCGCTCGACGTTCTCGCTCGCGTTCCTTTTCCGCCTGCACCGTCTGGAGGTGCTCGTTGGCGAGGGCGATCTCCTCAAGCCGCATCTGGTGGTAGCTCGGTTCGATGCGAAGATCGATCATGGTGCCGCTCTTGGCGATCTGCTCCGCGGCCTTGCTGAGCCGCGTCTGTGCGACGTGCAAGTTGCCAGCTCGAGTGGCCTTGATGGCGTTCTCCGCTTCCGCGTTGTAGGCACGCAATAGCACCTTCGCCATGTCCGTCATGAACTTCCGGCCCTGTGCTTCGGAGTTATTGAATGTGAATCGTGGCGCCGTGGTCACCGCGCGCTTGTCGCGAACTGCGTTCTTGATGCGGTAGCGCAGCGCTTCCAACTTCGACGCAAGCTCCGTTGACGACGCAGCTGGGTTCTCGAAGTCAAAGAGCCCGACCGCCTGGAGTTCAACCGCGGCGGTCAAGTCGACCAGCTCTGCTCTTCCGGCACTAATGCCCGCGTTGATCTCATCGCGCGTCGCGCGTGCCTCCTGAGCTTGCTGCTCAGCGGCACGAACGCGGTCCTCGGCGCTCCGAACCGCTTGCTCTCCCTTGAGCCGCTCGGCCGCCTGCTCGACGGTGAACCTTTCGCGCGCGCTGGCCTGTTCCTTCGCCAAGAGCTCGCGTCCGTGCAGCTGCTCGGCCTCGAACTCCGCTCGAAGGGTTGCGAGCTGACGCTCTTGCTCGGCCCGGTACGCATCGACATCATCGAACTCACGCATCTGGTAGCGAGCAACAACCGCCTCGCCCGCCTCGATCCGGGCCTCGGCGGCACGCAAACGCTCTCGCGCCTCCCGCTTCGACAACTTCTCCACCGGCTTGTCGCGCGGGGCAGGGACGGCCATTCGCGGCGACTGCTCCGCCGCTCGGGCAGCACGACGCGTTTGCGGAGCGGCCGAGCCACCGGTGCCCGAAGGCTCATTACCGCGATCAGCTGGCGCCGGCTTCTTGAGCTGCACATGCTCGGTCCACCTCTGGCCGTCCCAGTAGCGGACGAACCGCGGATCCTTATCGTCGTACCAACCGGCAGGTGCTGCTGACATTGCTTCAGCTTACGGAGCACAGCACCAGTCGACACCCCCCGGTCCGGGTGCCCCATCCGACGCGGACAGTGGCGTTGGGTCGACCATCGCCGATACCGCGCTCTTATGTCAGGTCGCCCCGTATATCGGGATATTACCTTGGTGGCGCACTGAGTCTCGAACGCACTCGCTCGATAACGGGAAGATTATCAAAAACTGCACGATCTATCGATAGCTCGAACAAATCATCCAAGCGGTGCGCAATCTTCACGCCACTAAAGCACTCGAAGCAGAATCGCAACGCTGACAATAGATCATGGCTGTTGACCAGCAGCCAAACGTCTACCTCCTTCAGGGCAACCTCAGCCTCACCCACGATCGCCTCTTTGTTCGGCGGAACATGCTCGGTTCGCAGCAGCGCTAGCTCCACCACGTCCCGAATCCCTACGGCCAGCGATGACTTGTCCATCACTTGACGAAGCGGGAACTGTTTCATGTTGAGGAAATGTTCATTCACAATAGACGCGAAACGTACTGCCCCTATCTGCAAAGCAGCGTCAAACGCGCGGGTGACGCCCTCCTGCGGATCAAGCTCAGTCTCTTCAAGGTAGCGGCGAGAGACACGACGGAGGCACAGTTCATCCGCATTGCAAGCATCCATGTATAGGTCGTACATGTCCGTCAAGACAACATTGTCTGGATACGCGTCCGCAGCCCCATTGAGTCGATCGAAGTCGGCATCCACCAAAAATACCGCGCGGGTGAGAGCTGAGGACGCCAAGACCGCTGCCTCCAGCAAACTTCTCTTTCCATAACCCACGACGACATCGACTTTGTCGCTCCTCAGGAAATCTGCAAGCAGATTGAAATCGCTCTCTCCTTCAACGACGACTAAGCTATCTTCCGCTCGAGGAGGGTCCATCATCAAGAGATTAAACAGGTCTGTTCCGTCGAGATCACTCCTCATCTTCACGCGGCCCAAGCTCACGAGTCCGAGACCACCAAGACCCAATGATTTGGGGAGAGTGCGTCGCAACTACGAAACGAAAACCACGAAGCTCGGCAACTCGCGATACGTCTGCAATGAAGTTCTTCTGCCAAGTGACATGGAGGGATATCTCAGGCTCGTCGATCAGAACGAGCGCACCGGGCTTCACCCTGAACAGCAAGTTATACATCAGCACCAGTTCGTGCTGCTCCCCCGTAGATAGCCCACTCGGTGGAACTTTATGGCCCGTTGTTAGAGATTCGACCGTCAGACCGTCATCCGCGTTAATCACAATTCTCTTACGCAAGAAGCGCGCATTAACGAGCTCCTCAAGCAACGTGATACGCCGCAAAAGGTCGTCGAACGTTGACAGCTTCTCGGCGTTGTCTTTCAGGTAGGTAGTCAGGACGGCACGCTGCCACGGGGCCAGCTCTCTTTCAGAGAGGGGTACATCCATACCTGCGGATGTAAGACCGATACCGACCAGGCGTTCGCGGCGTTCGTCCTGCGATTGGTACTCACGCCGGATAGCCTCCTCTGTGAGAGCATCCTCGACATGCTGGTCGATAATGCGCTTAGGAAACGATCGGTCGAGTCTTTGCGAGGCAAGCGAATTGTCTGCGAGCGAACGTTCAATGCGCTGCTTGAGGTCGCCAGCATAAGCATCCACGTTCCACTGTGGCGAAGACTGGAGATCGGGGCGATGCCGATTTGTAGGTATCGGTATATTAGTGAGACGCTGAGTTTCAATCAAATACGTCGTATTATTCTCGAGGAAGTCTTGAAGCTCAGCCGGTGGTCCTGCATGGACGAATCGCCGACTGCGGGGTGCGCCATACCGCCGCCGAAGCTCTCCCCACTCCATAAGTTCTCCGTCAGACGGGTCTCTCCAGAGATCCGCTACGCCGGGAACGGGTACATACGGAGACAGCCGCGCAACTCTCCGGCGGATGGCTATATCATCCTCAACCGGTGCCGGCCAGTTGATCAACTCTTTACTACGCGCATCAGACAGCTGATACACGACACTTTCGGCCACATCCTCCTCTAGGGTTTCGTCGCTCTGCACCGTCTCAACTTTGGAAACGAGCAAGCTACGTCCAGCGTCATCGGTCAATTCCAAAGTAGAAAACCAAGAGGCGGCAAGCCTGTTGTAGTCAAGATTAACTACAGCATCGATCAGCTCGAGGAACCTTGTCTTGCCAACACCGTTGAGACCGTAGGCGATTGCAAATTGCCAGTCCGGCTCCAGCTCGATGGTGTGGTCGAACTCCCCAAGGAGCCCTTGCACGGATGCAGTCGTGAGCACGCTTCTCCCTAATTTCTCTCATCTTAGGTCGATCTCCATCGTCCTGGTGCAGCTCCAGGGTCATAGTTCACGACGTGGATAAGTTGCGCTGGGGTATACCTCACTGCTACGCCTCCGCCGATGCCTGATTGGCGTTGCGTTGGGGTAGGAAGACGTGTCGGTGCCACGCTTCCATGCTGGGTCTAGAGATGCCGCAACACGAGACGTCGCCGACGGACGAATATGCGGATTTCCTGCGCTCCTACTTACATCGGACTGATATCTGGGATACGGTATCGGCATGCCTGTACCGACGTCTCCGACCAGTCAAGGTCCCCGCCGTCTCCTCCGCGACGTCGTCTACGAGCAGATGCTCGAGGCGATCGAGAACGGCACGCTCGAAGCAGGGGAACGCCTCAACGATGAGGAGCTCACGAGCTGGCTCGGTGTCTCTCGCACTCCGGTGCGGGAAGCGATCGCCCGGCTCGAGTCCGAAGGTCTCGTGGAGATGGCCGCGAACCGATACACCCGGGTTGCAAGCCTCTCCGGGCACGCGCACGACCAGGCAGCCATGCTCCTCGCTGCGTTGCACGTGTGGGCGATCCAGCACGCCAGCGAAGCGACCGCAGATGCGCGGAAGACCGCGGCCACCTCCGCGAGCAAGGTCACAGCCGACGTCGACGCGCACGACGTTGACGCATACCGAGGGCTGCAGGACGCTGTCGCAGCGCTCATCGCCGGGTTCGACAACCCGCTCTACATCGCGACTGAGGCCGCGGTGCGTGGCCGAGTGAAGTTTCACGCACCTGCTGCTGACGCGAACATCGAGTGGGACAGGGCAGCTGCAACGGCTGGCGCCCTCGCGAAGATCTAACCGCCGGCGCTCGGCATCGGGCGCGACGCATCGCGGTCTATCGCTGATGCTGTCGCTTCCCCGAGTTACGGTCACACGCAGGGGTCTCACCAGCTTCTGCGCGGGCCGCCGAAGTCGAGGCGAAGCCCCTTTGGCCGGTCCACACAGCCCGGCCCGGGCTCGTGCAGATCGTGCGGCGAGCGATCGGCTACCGGGGCGCGATCACGACACAGAGCGAAGCTGCTCACACATCAGGCCGTCTCAGTAGCCGATCGGCTAGCGGTCGATCCGCGCAAGCCAATCGCGGACCAGGGCGGCGGTGACCCCGGGTTGCTCGAGGTGCACGTTGTGTCCAGCACCGTCCAGGACGACGAAGCTCCCTCGCGGGTAGTGGCCCCGGAGTGCGAGCCCGTCCTCGTAGCCGACGACGTCGTCTTGCCGACCGAACAGGTGCAGGGCCGGCGCGGTGAACGGTTCCGGATGGCGCTCCTCCGGCACGGCATCGAGTGCGTAGTCGGCGGCGATGCGATCCATCACAGCAGGGTCGGCGCCACGAAGACCAGGCAGCACGTACCGCTCGAAAGCGGTGAACGCGGCGGCGTCCTGGATGACGCTGACCTCCTCGAAGGCTTCTCGCGCGTCGCCGGCGGCTTCGAGGGCGGACGGTTCGGTGTGCAGCACGGTGCGTTCGGGGACGGCGCGGTCGGCGTGTGCCGGGTGCACGACACCCGCCAGGGTCGCGACGCCGAGGACGTGGTCTCGGCGTTCGTGCGCGACGTGTCGGGCGATCATGCCGCCGAAGGAGTTCCCGATGACGGCGAAGGGCTCGTCACCGAGGTGGTCGTCGATGTCGGCGAGTACCTCGTCGGCCACGTCGACCGCGCTCGTCGCGGTTGCGGTCATCGCGGCGGCTTCGGCCCACGGCAGGTCGAGGAGCACCAGCCGCCAAGGCAGATCCTGCACCGCGTCCACCAGCGGCAGCATGATTCGGTGGTCCACCCCAAAGCCGTGAAGGGCAACAAGCGGACGACCAGAACCAAGAACTCGCGCGATCACCCAGCAAGACTACGAGCAACCCGTACCGCCAGCCGATCGCCTCCCGAGACAACTGCCGGCGTCCACCGAGCGCCTGGATGGGCCTCGGTCGGCTGCTCAACCTTCGCGGGGTTCCAGCCCTGCAACGTTCGTCTCCCAGTGAGCGAACACGACTGAATCGCGCAGACACGTCTCCATCCCTGACCTGGATGCACCCCGACAGCATCGCACGTCGCGGGCCTGCCCTTAGCGGCGCCCCATTTCTGTGTGGAAGCGCGTACAAACAGGGAGCCTCCGGCGCGCTGCCGGTGGCCGGCCCGACGATCACGCTTTCGTCGCGACCCGGACGTCGAGCGAATTTTGAGACCGTTCACGCAATAAATAGATGCGAGATACGGTCCAGGCCGTGACTTCTCAACAGCCCACCACCCAGCACCCTTCAGCCGCCCCCTACTCCGCTGCGCCGCGGACCAACACGCTGGCGATCGTGTCGCTCGTCCTAGCGTTCGTCGCGCCGCTGATCGGCTTCATCTTGGGCTTCGTCGCACTGTCGCAGGTGAAGTCTCGGGGCGAGAACGGCCGGGGGCTTGCGTTGGGAGCCGTGATCGTCGGTGGGATCATCACTGCGCTGTACGTGGTCCTGATCATGGCCCTCGCCGTGGTCGGTTCGTCGACGCAGACGACGTACTGATCGCCGCCAATGAGCACCACTGACCCGTCCGCCGCGAAACGGGATCGCGCTGCGCGTCTTCGTGGCAGCACCGCTGCCCTGATGATGACGCTGGTCGGCGCGGTCCTCGTCCTCGGAGCCGGTTCCGTCTCCGGCTACGCGATCGGATCGTTCACCGGTGTGTTCCGGGAGATGCACCTCAACAGCGTCTTCTCGCACTCCCCTGCCCCGGACCATCCGTGGTGGGCAGCGCCGGCCGCCATCTTCGGATCCATGATCGCTACCGCGGTTTACTCGAGATGGAACCACCGCTTCACCGGCAGGTCAGCTGACTTCGCCGGCATCGGTCCGGGGAGCCTGTGGCTGATCGGTGCCGCGGCTGGACTGTGGTGGACAACCACTGTGCTCTGGCCTGCACCCGATCGCGTCGGTACCGCCGTCGATCCGGAGTTCGGCCAGGACACCGCATGGGGATTCGGCGGGTGGGTCTGGTACGCGTCGGCCTGGTGGCTCCCCGCGGTGTTCACCGTGCTGGCAATCGCTGCTGTCCTTGTCGGCGCCATCGGTCGACGCGGGCAACGCGGTCGGCGTGGCCGCGTCACCGAGCTGCTCTCCGCTGGACACCGAACCCCGGGAACAGTCACTGCTGTGAGCGGCACAACGACCCCGGATGCAGCGCTCACACTCCTCCGGTGGACCTTCACCTTCACCGACAGCGCCGGCCAGACGCGATGGGTCGAGCGCACCAACGGATTCCCACACGGGTCGGCACCGACGATCGGTGCGACCATCACCGTCCTCTACGACCCCACGCAGCCAGCAGACAAACGATCGATCTTCGCGGCCGTGACCGGTGGCGATAACCCGGAGGATTACCTCCGGCCTGGGATGTGACGACATGCAGCACCCACCTCATCCGCCACTCCCGGCCCACTGCAGGGTTCGTGCCGATCACGCGGTTCCGGAACGCGCCCCGCACCGGTTCGAGGTCGGGGACACCGTCACGGTCGGGACCCGTGATACCGAATGGCCCGCGTTCGTGTTCGTCACCGCCGAGCGGGGAAGCGGTTGGGTGCCCGCCCGCCACATCGACATGACCAGCTCACCCCCCACGATGCGGGCGGCGTACGACACCCAGGAACTGCCCGCCTCCGAAGGGGAAACGGTCCAACTCGTTCTAGACGATCCGGAGAGCGGCTGGGCGTGGTGTCGCAACGCCGACGGGCGCGAGGGGTGGATCCCCCACCGGGCACTCACCCTCGACTGACGCATGCGAAGTCACCGAGGTGAAGCGACGGGGACGGCGCCAGCAGCTAGTAGTAGCTGCCATCGGGGTCTGCTCCCAGAGCGCCCCAGTCGCCGTCACTTTCAGCAGTCGGGGAGATCGTCGAGGTTGTTCGGCGCGTAGCCGTCTGCGCTGGTGGTGAGATAGTCGGCGCCGTTGCGGGTCCGAACGCGGACGTAGACCGTTCGGCCCGCGACCGATACGTAGTAGGCCGAGGAATCTGCGGTGATATTGCGGATGGCCTGCGACTTGCTGTGGGTCCATCCGCTACCGCAGAGACCGGTGATGTCTCCGTCGCTGTTCTTCTGACTGCGCGTCACTTGCAGGGACATAGTTGACTCCTTCGTCATCGGCCGACCTAGGTTCGGCCTCGCTATCGCTGGCTGCGATAACGCACAGGGTACGTCGCTGCTCCGACAATGCAGCCGGAAGCCGCTAGCGATCGGGCCGAGATGCAGCAGTAGCGTGGTCGAGTGCGCGGCCGAGCCCGGTTGCGTCGTCATAGAGCGCTTTCACCCGCGCCAGGGCGGCATCGACGGCTGCGTCTGTCTGCCCAAGCTCGGCGTAGGTCTCCTGCAGTGTGAGCTCGTCAAATCGTGACGGTCGGCGCTCGATCATGCCGAGGACCTCTGTAATGGGGCCGTCCGCTGCTGCCGCGAGTCGTGCTGGGATGATGCTCGTCATCGACCGCCCCGACATAGGCACTCCGGTGCGGGCCCATCCGTACACATCTAACGGCAACACCAGCTGCTCCGCCCGACGCCACTCCCCCGGCACCGGCTGATCACAGTCGTGACGGTCGAGGTTGCCTCTCGTCGGGTCGAGCAGGCGGATGACGTCGCCGCGGAAGCCGGTCCAGACCGGCCCTACGATGCGCAGCCACCGTGTCACCGCGCAGGCAGCACACCACGCCGGGTCATCGGAGGAGGGCACAACGTGGCCACGGATCCGGACGACGCTCGTCACCGCGACGTCATCAGGCGTGATGGTGCGGGCTTGTTGACGGGTGAGGTAGAGGGTGCCGAGCAAGATGGTGAGGAAGGCGTCGCGGCGGCCGCGGAGCCCGACTGGGTACCGGTACTTGGGGATCGCCGCCAGCACCTCTCCGACGGCCGCTTGGTCGGGGGATTCTGGTCGCGGCCACACCCGCGCCTCGACCATCGGGATCGGGTCCGGGAAACCAGCCTCGAGGTGACGCGTACGGATCGCGCGCCGGCGGAGCCGCTGCGTCGACGCAGCGCCGGTGAACAGGGTCAGGAACTGTCCGATCGTTGCTGCCGTCGTCGGGAGCGACTCGTGACCTGCCGCCTCGCACCACGCGACGAACCGACCCCAATGCGCCTCGAGCTGCGCCCTGCTGTCGGGCCCGAGTTCGGGGGAAGTTTGGGGGTTCACAAGCGCATCCGGGTGACGGCGTTGCGGACCAGGGGTGCGTATTCGCGGTCGTAGATCTGCAAGGTCGCGGCGTTGGTGTGGTGGGTCTGGTTCATGATCTCCACGTCCGTGGCACCAGCGTTGCGTGCTTCGGTGACGAACCCGGCACGGAGGGAGTGCCCAGACCAGCCCTCCTCCCCCAGCCCAGCAGCATGTGCGCGGCGAGCGACGGCTTTCCCAACGGTGGTGGGGCTGATGCCGGTGTCCCGGAATAAGCCCCACTTCGACACGGCCCGGAAGAACGGCAGCGGCGGCGGCAGCCGGTCCGGGCCGAACCCGTCCGCGCAGACGTGCACGGCAAGGGTGGCGCCGGTGAGCGCGGCGAACAGGCCGGCTTCGCCTCGGGCGTCCTGCGCGGCCATGAGCCGGGAGAGACGCACGAACGCGCACGGGGCGCAAGTGACCGGGTTCGCGCCCTGCTGCAGCACCTTGATGCGGCCGACACCATCCTGATCCGTCTTCGACCGCCGCACGCGCGCGTAGACACCCTCCCCGTCGACGAGTCGGAGATCTCCGACGGTCAGGGCGGTGAGTTCGGACTCCCGGAACGCGCCGACGAACCCGAACAGCATCAGGGCGTGATCGCGGGCTCCGAGCGCCCCGGTCTGCAGGTCGGCGATGTCGATCTGCAGCAGGGTCGTCTGCAGCGCCTTCAACGTCATCGGCTTCGCACGCCGCACCGGCACGGACCGGGTGCGTCGGATGCCCTTGAGGACGTCGCGGACGATCGGGGTGGATCCGGGTGGGGTGTGGCCGCGGCGGGCGTGTTCCCAGTCGATCGCGGCGACGTAACGACTGATCGTGCCGGGTGCGTACCGCTGCGCACCGTCCGGCAGGACCGCGTTGGCCTTGTCGGCGAGGAACGCCGCGACTTCCGCCGGGTCCACCGGCGCCGTGATGATCTGCTCGAGCTCGTGCGGTTCGGAGATCTCGTGGTCCAGAAACCCGACACGCCAGCGAGCGAACTGCCGCAGATCCGACCGGTACGCCCGGATCGTGTTCGGCGACAGCGATGCCTCCGCGAAGACACGCGGGGACGCGTCCGCCGGCACCACCACGGCAGCCGGAGCGACCGTGCTCCCCTCCCCCGTTGCCGCGCGGAGCCTGGCGAAGGCCGTCCGGGACCGCTCCGCGGCCGCACGCTGCTCCGCTGATGCAGCCCGACCGCGCGCACCACGCTGCGCCAGCGCTGCCACAGGATCCGCCGCGGCACCCTCGACTACGACGTCCTGGTCCACATGGCCTCGTCTCCTGGCGGCGCCGGCACTGCGCACGACTGCCGGATCAGTTCCGATAATAGTTCTTCTCGGAACCGAGGCTTGGAAGCGTCGGGGGCGTTTAGGTACACGGGGTTCCTTTCAGCAAGCGAGCATTTCGAGCCGCATCCAACGCGTCGGCAACAGTGTCCAAGTCATCCTCGAACAGGTCCGCGTACCGATCGAGCGTCATAGCTGCCGACGAGTGACCGAGCATCCGCTGCACGGCCTTCACGTTCGCGCCAGCGCTGATTGCGAGCGACGCCGCCGTGTGCCGAAGATCGTGCGGAGTAACGACCGGCATCACCGGCGGCACCGCGCCGCCACGCTCGCGTGCTTCGGCGGCGGCTTGCTCGTCTGCAGCCCGAACGCGCCCCACTGCGCCGACGAACCAGCCCTTCCTTGAATCTCCGGGTCGCAGGTGCTCAAGCCCGACACCCCAGAGGAGGTCATCGGCCGATTTTCTGCCGCACGCGGTTTCGAGTGCGTCGTCGAGGAACGCCGGGTAGACGACCGACCGGCGCTCATGTGTCTTCGGGGTTCCGACGATCACCGTCCCGTTGACGTTGACCGCGTTCTCCTCGACGTTGACTCGCCGGGCCGTCCTGTCGATGTGCCGGACGCGGAGCCCGGTCGCCTCGCCCCATCGCAGTCCTGTGTAGGCGAGGAATCGCACGAGGTCCGGGTACTTGGACGCGACCGCGAGCCGCTCCACCTGCTCATGCGTGAGGTAGGCGCGCCGGCCCTTCGTCTTGCGGGGAAGCTTGATGTCGCGCGCTGGGTTCGAGGTCAGTCGCTTGTCCTTCACCGCCCCGTCGATGATTGCGGCAAGCACGCCATGCGCACGAGCGACAGTCGTCGCGCTTCGCGTCTCCGCGATCTCGCTGATCCACGCTTGGACCTCGGTGTGCCGGATAGACCCGAGTGCTCGTGCGCCCCACTTCGGTTCGACGTGCACTCGCCACGCGGACTCGTCCGAGTGGAAGGTCGAGGGCTTGACCCACGCTCGGTGGGAGGCGATCCAGTCAATTCCGAGGACCCCCAACGTGAGGCGACTGTCACTGGGAGCGATGTATGACCCATCGAGCTTCGCAGCCTCCACAGTGGTGAGGTAGTTCTCTGCATCGCGCTTCAGCTTGAACCCACCCTTCCGGGCAGTCTTGCCATCCGGTCGGCGATAGCGGGCTTCGAAGCGCGAGCCCTGCTTTGTGTCGTACTTGTAGACGCTACCCATCAGTCCCTTGTCGCTCGTGAAGCTCTGCACCGAGGATCCTGGCGGATCAACAATGCGGCCGCAAGAACGTGCACAAATGTGTAGACTGAAAGCCGCGATTGACGAACGCGGCGAAGCGAGCACCGTTACCGATGTAAGTGACAGTCGGGGAAGTGAGCGCCGCAGGGAGAACGATCTCCCACCGACAGATCACCGTCGGACCACCCTCCTCGGGGATAGAGCTAGCGCGATCCGAGGGTCCTCTAGGACCCTCCATGCCCGTCACCACCGCAGTCAGCACCCCGCTCCTCGACGCCCTGATCACGCCGGCGACCCTGTCTGAGCGCCTTGGCTTGTCGCAGCGCACTCTGAGCGAGAAGCGCATCACCGGAACCGGCCCAGCCTTCATCCGCCTTGGGAAGTCCGTTCGCTATCGCCCCGAGGCGGTCGATGCGTGGCTTCTGTCCCAGGAGTTCGGCAGCACCTCCGAGGAAGGGCGCCGATGAGCGCTGGCGAGACTTCCAGGGGTCCGTCCACGACGAGTCAGAACGGCGCGGGACGCTCGCGCCGCTTCCGGGTCGTGTCCCAGACGCTAACGCGTGATGCCGTCGTTCACGGGCTTGATCGGCCGAACGTGGAGCGCTACGCGGGCATCGTGCATGACAAGGATCAGGGTGTCCGCAAGCATGTGCACGTCATCTTCGCGCTCAGGGATGCCCGCAGCTACGCGACAGTCGCCAACATGTTGCAGGTTCCGACCAAGCTCGTACGCCCGGTAGTTGGTCAACGCGGAGACCCCCACTCCTTCGCCCGCGCTGTTCGCTACCTGACGCACGAGTCTCCGACCGAGCAGGCAAAGGGCAAGCACCTCTACGCCGACAGCGAGGTGTTCGCCTCCCCGGGCTACGACTGGCGAGCCGAAGTCGACGCCCTGCGTGCTCGTGAGGGTCACATCCCCCCGCTTCTCGATCGGCTCCGGGTGACGGTGCTGAGGGGCGAACGCAGCGCGCGCAGCGTCTTCGACGAGTACCCGCAGATCTTCGTGCGCCACCACCTGGAGTTCGAACGACTCGACGAGTCGGCGCTGCGGGAGTACGCGACACCCGAGCTGCGCGTCGCTCGACTCGCGGAACGCAAGCAGCGGACGCGAGGCATGCAGTGACGGGTACCGTCGAGCCACGCGATGTCCCTGCCTCCTCGGCGAATTATTGCGGAAATGATTTCCGAAATGATTCGCCAGCTGGAGGCTCAGCCCTCGCACCAGCGATCCCCCGTACCGAGCGAGTCGCGGCTCTCGATTGCGGGTGCAACTCGTTCGCGTCCGCCGATGCCTCTCCGTGCCTCTGGACCACCGTGCAGGAACAGCCGAAGGCTCTGGGACGGTGGTGGGGAGCTCGCCCGCTCGCTCGGGATCTCTCCCCCTTCGACCTCGTGGCGGCGCTCGTCGAGAGGCTCGGCGCCGCGCGCGGTGCGTGCGGCAGCGAATGTGTTTGCAGTAGGAGAGGGCCCAACACCGGTGCCGCGCGGTCTCCTCGCGAGGTCCGGAAGGGCGCGCTCCGCGCTCAGGTGCTTCCGGCGAAGGCTGCGCCTTCGCGTGGCCGACAAGTCACCGCGGAGCGGGACACGGCCACCTGCCCGAGAAGCGACCAGCGAGTCGGGTCCGTAGAGCAGCCTCATGGCTGCTCTCGACGCGCGCTGCGCGTCGGCGCCCCGCAGGGCCCCAAGGACTTTGGCGAGCGAAGCGACGCCAAAGTGTATGGGGCTACACCTTCTTCTGCCGCGAAGGAGACCTCCACCCTCCCGAAGGTGCTCTGGGGTGGTGGTCGGAGTCGCGGCAGGAGAAGCCCCTCGGGAGAGTCGCCGAAGGCATCGAGGGTGGCGACGACGAAGTCGGCGCATCCCTCGATCAGCGTCGAGGGTGGCGAAGCATGAGCTACACGATGACGTTCGACGCGTCCCACAAGGTGGGACGCGGAGGCCACGCGCAGCGGTTCTTCCGCCACATCGCTCGTGAGGCAGACCAGCAGGCCGGCTTCCACTTCCCGCAGGCGAACAAGAACATCGTGCCGGAACGGACGCAGAACAACCGCACGCTCATCAACGACGGGGCGGGAGGGTTCCGCCAACTCGTGTCGATCGACGGGAGGCCGCCGTCTCACGAGTTCCACACTTACCTCGGCAAACGTCTTGCAACCGTCAAGCGCTCACTCCGAAAGGACGCCGTTCTCCTCCGAGGGCTCATCCTGCAGCTCGACCCGAAGTGGTTCGACGAGTTCAACCCGACGTGGCGCACGCATGGCCCCAACAAGGCGGCCGTTGACTACATGGGTGCCTCGTTGGACTGGGCGATCGAAGAGTTCAAGCTCGAGAACGTACTGGGATTCTCGCTGCACCTCGACGAGTACAGCCCGCAGCTGCAGGTACTTGTCACGCCCGTCACGCCTGACGGGCGCCTGTCCCAGAAGGACTTCTTCAAGGGTCCGAACGACCTCCGCCGCCAGCACAAGGACCTCCGCGAGCACATGTCGGCGGCCGGCTACGACGTGGAGACGCGCGTCACCGAGCGATCCCGCGAACACCTCAGTAGCAGCGAGTTCCAGGCGAAGGCCGACCGGTTGCGCGACGCAGCCGCAGACGCCGAGGCAGAGAAGGCCACCTACGAGACCATGCGTGTCAGCCTCAAGAACCGATCGACCAACCTGGATCGGCGAGAAGCGAGCATCGGTGCCCGTGAGACCGAACTCGCGGCTGCTCTTCAGGAGGCTCACCGAGTGCAAGAGACGGCTACAGCGGCACGCCGCGCCGCTGTAGCGGTTCAGGTGGCCACGCAGCGTGCCCGGAGAGAAGCTGAACAGGAGCGTGACCAGCTGCGCGCCATCAATGAGCGACTGCTGCACGTGCCGCCGGAGTTCGAGGCCTGGCTTGACAGGCGAAAGAGCAATGGCCAGCCGCTGCGCCACGTGTTCGAGTCAGACATGGCTCGCAGGCGGGCCGCTCGCGCAGAGGTGCAGCGACTGATGGACGGGGCTCCCGAGACGACGACCGCGGCGCAATCTGAGGCCGATTTCTGACCACTATCCGGTCACACTCTGGCCAGTTGTAGGCCACCTGCATACATTCTGGTGACCTGGGCACCGGGGGGCCGGTCTCTGACCACCTTGTGCCCAGATGAGGACCCTAGTTCGGTCGGTTCCAGGACAGCCAACCCCTGGGGCGCTCCTGACGCCGTTTGGGCCGGGAATTGGTTTTTTGTGACCGCTTTGGGACCGTTTTATGGCCACACTTCGGCCACCGTCCGGCCAGATATCACTCAAAAGGTTCTGGTCGCAGCTTCGTGCGCGATCGACTCAGAGCATGCGGTTCGCCAGGCGTGATCGAGCCGACAGAGAGAGCCTCCTCTCCCCGCACGCTCGCGACGGACCCGGGCGTCTGGTGAAGTGCCGCCGCCAGTCGAGAGGACGTTAATGACGCCGAGCGAGTGGAAGAAGCCACGTCAGACCCATCGTCCGCCAGGGGCCGCCTGAGGGTGCTCGGCGTCGAGGCGAAACCAGCGCGGGTGGCGGCTGTGAGAGGCGTCCGTGGTGCAGGCAAAGCGACACACCCGCAGCCCGTGAAATACCCATACCCAGATTAGCGCATGAACGAGCATTACCTGATGGATATCACTTCGGCACCAGCCGAGCATCGAGCGGTTCTGCTTACCTGCGGCGATGAGTACCGACAGAGATCCCCTCGCAGCACAGAGGCTACCGCAACAGCCGGCCACCCACAGCGCAGCTGAGGAGGCGCTCCTGACCGCGATCCGCTCCCTAGGCGCCGAAGGCGACTACCTCGTCCGCGGCCTCACAACCGTGATCGGAAGCATGCCGCCGATGCCGCCCGAATCACCTCCGTCAGCGCACGCCAAGGCACTCGTCGACGCCGGGGCGATGAAAGCCGAGGACGTGGCTGCTGCTGAAGACAGGCTCGCGCAGGGTGCGCTCCAGCTCGTGCAAGCAGCCGGTTGGCTCGCGAGCGCTTGGGAGACGGTGTCGCTGGATGCGGCATCCAGGCTCCTGCACCGGACTCCGCAGGACCTCCTCCGAGCCGCGGATCGAAACGAGCTCCTGATAGTCGAGCTCGGCGGTGAACGACGGATCCCGACTTGGCAGTTCACTACTCGGCCCGTCGGGCATCTCCTACCGCACCTCGCCGAACTGATGCCTGCACTTCTCAACCGATGGCGGCCTCTCGCGATCGGGCGCTTCTTCACGACGCGTCAGGAGGACCTCTTCGACGAGGGCATGAAGACGCCCGCGGCCTGGCTCGAGGACGGTGGCGATCCCTCTGAGGTACTCGATCTCATCGACGCGGGGCTGCACCGATGAAGGCGAGGGTGATCGCAGTAACGGCCGTCCAAGCTGCAGACGTCTCAGCCCCTCACCGCTCCCACTCGCGGACCGGAGGCGCTTCATGAACGAGCCTGACGCGAGTTCCGACTGGAGAAACCGGGCAGACGCGTTCCGGCAGGTCCTAATTCGGGAGACCGCTCGCGTCGCGGTCGCGCGTCTGAGCGAGGTGTCATGGTTCGGTCACAGGACATGGGAAGATCTGAGCCGTCAGGAACAGGACAACATCCTTGGGTGGGTGGAACTCGTCTCCACCGCGCAGATCGAGGCGTACGGTTCCGCGCTGAAGCTTGCAGGTCTCGAGGTCGACGATGCCTGAGAATCGCGTGGCATGGTGGCCAAGTCAAGACGCGCCGCCTCCAGCGAGCTGGTCCTACGTGATCGAGGACCTGCTCGCTCCCGATCGCTCGCAGGAGTGGGCGCGTGCCGCAGCACTCTTCATCGAAGAGCACAGGGAGCGATTCGGTCGTGGCCCGACGTTCAACGAAGTGTTCAATCACCTCCTTCCGGAGGCGGACGGAGTTCCGTCACCGCGCCCGGAAGGCGTCAGCTCGCGGGACCACTACCTCGCTAGGAGCAAGTTTCGGCTCTACGTGATGCGCGAATGGCGCAAGCACGACCTGTTCGCGTGGAGAACAGGAGTGACGCGAAGCCTCAACGCCAAGGGGAGGTTTGCGCGGATGCTGCGTCAGCTTGAGCGAGCGGACACAGAGGGACCGTCAGATGCGCACACGTGTCCGGCGCGATGAGGATGAGGTGCGAAGGCGCGGGGGTTTGCGACGTCGTCGCTCGATCGAGCCGCCATGACGCGTGAGTACACACCCGCGCACGAACCTGTCGCGGGATTGTGCACGTCAAGGGGCCAGCGCGATGCCTGGTACTCCGCGGCAGCAGCGATCCTCGGCCCGAAACTCGTGCACAATCTCGCGACGACACTCAAGTTCTTGAGGGGCGCCCGCGCGGCGGCTCCATCGGGATGCCGAACCGCCAGTGCACCAGCGTGCACGTTCTTTTTCTTCGCACGCAGGCGGCCAAACAATGCAACCCGTTCCGGTACCGGTACAACCGGTACGCGGCCAGCACCCGCGCCTCGCACTGGGGCTGGCGACGCGCGCTGTCGATCTGACTGGATGGAAGCCATGGGGACGAACGACACCACCGGCGCCGGCGCCTCTGCTCAGCGCGAGTACGACCGCCGGCGGGCGAGCGACGAGGCGAAAATCCGCGAGACGTGGGGCGACGGCACCATCGGCACGATCGCCGTCGCGCTCTCGGGCGAGCGACAGAGCACCGTTGCGTGGAAGTCCGGCGCAGCCGGCGAGGCCGAGGTCGGGCGGGCCCTCGACGCGATCGCCAACGAGCACGTCGTCGTGCTCCACGACCGCCGCATTCCCCGGTCCCACGCGAACATCGACCACATCGTCACCACCCGCTCCGGCGTCTGGGTCATCGACGCGAAGCGGTACCGGAACAAGCGGCCCCGCCTGCAGGTCGAAGGCGGGCTCTTCAGGCCCCGCACCGAGAAGCTCGTCATCGGCGGGGATCGCACGAAGCTCGTCGACGGTGTGCTCCGTCAGGTCGCGCTCGTGCAGGACGTCGTCGGTCCGGTCAGCGTGCACGGCGCGCTCTGCTTCGTCGATGCGGATTGGCCGCTCTTCGGCGGCTCGTTCACCGTGCGTGGCATCGACGTCTGCTGGCCGAGGCGGCTCTCGAGGCAGCTCACCGCGCTCGAGGGGGCGGTCGACGCGACCGCGGTCGCAGCTGCGATCGCCGCGCACTTCCCGCCCGCCTGAGTTCTGCGCTGAGCCGGGCCGAGATGGCGACAACGCCGCCGCTATCGTCACTTACCACTGCTAAGTGACAATAGCGAGGCGGAGCACGCGGCTCTGCGCCGCTTGCCGCCCGGTCAGGACGCGCGAGGCACGTTCGCACGCACGTCGTCAGCTTGTGCTTCGTCGAGCTCCCAGCGCTCGTGCTTCGGGTGTTCCGGGTACTTCGCGCGCAGGTACGCCCGCACGACTTGCCCCGGCCGGGACTCGTTCGTGTAACCGAGCTCAGCTGCCAGCTCTCGTGGTGTGTACGTCGTCATGAGCGCGGCCGCTTCGAGTGATCGCTGGTGGGGTTCCGCGGCTTGGTGAGCGACTTCGAGTTCGTCCGGCAGACCTCGCCGACGTCGGAGCCGCAGGCGGGGCACGGGTGCGTCAGGTCCTCGGTGGCGCGCAGATCGCGTTCCATCCCGGCGTAGAACGCGTCCACTGGAACGCTGGACGAGTCGAGGATCGCCTGTTCGACGAGATCACGGTGCTTCACTAGGGCGTCGTAGAACCGCTTCGGGTCGTCTGCCACGCGCATCACGGTCGGGGCGACCTCCCGCAGCGCCTGCTGCAGGTTGGGGAACGGTCGCGGGCCGCCGAAGTCGCCGTTGCCTACGCGGACGCCGTCCCGTCGGGCCTCAGCGATGTGCAGCATCTCGAGGTAGTGCAAGTCGAGAGGCGACTCCGCCGTCGCGACGATTGTCTTGGTCAGCGTGCTGGTGCCATGCGCAGCGATCACCTCCGTCATGAAGGCGCCGCTGCCGAAGTAGCGGTCAATGTGCGCCGAGTCGAGGCGCGTGCTCTGTCCGATGTAGGTCCACGCCTTGTCGGCCGGTTCGGTTCTGAACACGTACCCGATCGTTGTCGCCGGCACCCTTGCCTGATCGCTCATCGTCACCGCTTCTCCGAGGTTGTCGTCATCACCTGGCGGTAGAAGTCGCGAGTCAGTCGTCGTTCGGGAGATACCAGCCGTGCTCGCGGTGGCGCGTTGCTGGCGGGTTGGGGTGCTCTCGTTCGTATGCCTCATTCGACCGCCGCACCATCTCTGCGTCGTACCGCCGCAGCTCGTCGTACCGGTCGTCGCCGGCGATGTGGCGCAGCCGTATCGCCTCGCGCTTCAGTGCCAATTCGTCGTCGCTGTAGGGGCGGAGACTGCCTAGCGCTCTTGCGACGGAGTTCAAGATGCCCATTGTCAGACCTCGGGGACCCCGTGGGCGCGCGCATCCTCGTTCCACTCATCGAGCCGAGCCGAGAGCATGTTGGTTAGCTCACGAGCAGTGGTGGAATGCAGGTAGTGCTTCACACCGTGAACGGTGACCGCGATGCACTCATCGGCCTGAGGGTCGGTTATCGCGACGTCGACGTGGCCGCGAGGCCAGTTCTGTGGCGTCGCTGGCTCGTGTGTCTCGGCCGGCAACGGCGCGGCTGCGCGCTCTGCTTTGAGTCTGGCTCCCTTACCCATGTGTAGATGATGACACCTCTAGTCCCCGGTCGGTAGGGAATCACGGGTGCTGGGATGAGCCGGGAGGGCTGGGGGCGATCCCGGTCCGCTGGTGGCTGTGAGACCGCCAGCGGCGAAGGTATCGGCTGATCTCCTCCTTTCTAGTCGCTCTGACCCAGGGCGCGTCAGGCGCAACAAGCGCAGACCCTGGCACCGTCGGGAAGAAGCGCCGTGGCATATCTAGGAGACGACTACGACGCGACACTGATCTACCACGCCGTCGACTTTCCCCGACGGGGGGCGCTCCTGGTACCGGCATGAGCAGTCGCGCTAGGATGTCACGGCGTCCGAAAGCGCCTGGATCGTTTCCCGCGCGAGGTTCGCCGATTCGTCGGACACCCCCTTCGAAACGCCCACGATGAGGGGGGCCAGCAGGCCGCTGATGATGCGGATCGATTTCTTGAGTTTTCCCTCGTCGGGTTCGGCCAGGGTGGTCTCTGCAAGCGCCTCTCCTGCCGTCGTCCTGAGGTCCGCCTCGTCCTCGGCGGAAAGTTGGAACGCAGCGCTGTTCGTGACGATGGTGGCTAGAAGCTGGGCTACTGTCTCGAGTCCCGGGGCAATCGTTTCAACGCGATGCTGCGTCTGGTGGACGGGGCCGGTGTTGCCCCACGCGAGCTGAGCGCCGTCTCCGTTGACGGTCACCGCCGGGCCGTGCTGGTGGATGACCGTTGGCGGTGCCGTCGCAGGCAGGTGACTTGCCGTTGACGGCTGCACCGGCACCTTGAGCGGGCGCTTGTTGAACTCTCGCTGCAGCTCCTTGGTGAGCTTGTCGAGTTGGCGTTTGTCGATTTTGAAGCCGTTTGCCATGGTGGCTATCCCTTCGTCGAGGTGGAGGCGGGCGCACCGCTGATCGGTGCGCCCGCCATCCGTTACTTGGAGCGCTTCGTTGCTGCCTGCGCCAGTGCGCTGGCCGCGATGCTGCGGGTGCGGGCAGATGACCGGCCGTCGCGAAGTGCTGCCGATGCCTTCTTCGCCACGCTCTTGCTCGTGACGCGGGTCGAGGGCTTTCCCATCTTGATCACCTCCTCCCTGAGGTGTCGTCGTGATGTAGGGCTACGGCGTCCGGAACGAACGACGGCAAGAGTCGCAGAGGACGTTGACTCCGCGGACGTAGGCGGCGATGTTCCGATGGGCGTGCCGGCAGTGCGGGCACGTGATGGTGTAGGTGCGGGTCTTCACCCGAACCGTGATCCGACGGGGCATTGCGGTCTCCTGACCAGCTGACCTCCGCGCCTGCCGTGAGGAGTCACGCGGGTGCGTCACGTCGTCATCGGCGGGCTAAGCTCGTGGGTGATTCTTGGCGGAATCCACGGGCCCCTGTTGCGGAGACCGACCTCGGTCGGACTCTCCGACCAGGGGCCTTGCTCTTCACCGCCAATACTACATCTGGGGTCCGACACTGACCTTGACCACAAGATGAAGTGTTACAGCCATGTAGTTCCCGGCGCGAGTTCTCCACAAGGGGGACAGGTGTTCGTACCCCGGAATCCCGCATATTCACTAGCTGCTGGCCGGACCCATCCACAAGGCCTGTTGCGCATTCCACAGGGTGTGTAGAACTTCAGCGGGCGTGTCGGAGTGGCCTGTGCCCTGAAACTGCACTGGGTTTGCCGGTAGCAAGGCAGCGCTCTCGGGGTGTGGGTCTGACGTCATCAGCTGGCTCAAAGACGGGGAAAGCTGACCGAGGCGGAGCGTTCGGAAGGGGCGCACGGTGCCCCCCCTTCGACACGACGGTGCGACGGGTGTTGAACTCCCTCAGTTCGAGGTCTGCGCGTTGATCCGCCGTCGACAGCGCCTTGAAGCACTCTCTCTATGGGTGCTGTCATGTGCCGTAAGCCGGTCCGCGATCGGCCAGGCGGCGTAGTTCAACCCTCTCGCGCGCCGCGGCGTCGCAGATGCCCCGTCCGATTTGATTCTCACTCGGCTGCGCCATACGGACGCCCCGCCACGGACGAGATCGCCTACTGGCCAACCGTGGATGCCGATCGGCACTGGTCCGAGCAGTCGCACGACGGCCGGCCTGCGCAGCAGCCAACTCTTCGCTCCATGCTCAGCTCCATGTCACTTCAAGAGTCACGATTCACACCGGTAATAGTGCCTGTTATCCGAAACTTCCGGAGCACCCCCTCGGGTGCTCGAAGACCGCGAAATCCCTCCAGAACGCCGGGCCCCGCCGGTAAACTGGACCCGTACGAAACGGAGCCCTCATGCGCCACGTCACCCACCTGCAGGCCGTCACCGGGTCCGGCACCGCGAAGCCGCGCGAGACCGCGCCGGCACGCACCGACGCCGACATCCAGCGCGCCATTACCCGCGCTGACGCAGCCCTCGGCGCCGTCGGCCACCAGGTCACGGACGAAGAAACCCGTGAGCTCGGGCGTCAGGTCGCCGCCGGCACCGTGTCGGGCGACGAGGCAGCGGCTCGCATCATCGAGAAGCTGAGGCTGAAAAGTCGTACGGCCTGACCGCCGATTCCCCAGGACCGGGCTGTTCCCATTCCCGCATAAGGGTATGTTTCGGCATTCCGACAGGCACGCACCATTCACTGCCAGATAACTCAAAGTATCGGCAGGCGAAATCCCGCTGCCGAAACTCGAAAGGCGCGACGACTCCCTACCAGTCAGGTCGTCAACGATTCCCCGGGCTCGACATGTGCAACTCGCCCGAGTGATCAACGGTCGAAAGCTCAAACCGCCGGTCGAGATCGTAGTCCACAGCCGCGGGCGCGAATTCGGGCGTGCTATAGAACTGCCGAAGCAGAAATCCAACGAACACGGCCGGCGTGACGGGCCCATTGACGGGTATGCGGCAATGCCGGTATTGCCCCAGAGTCAAATGCGTGGCTGGGTGAACTGTTCCATCAGCCGCTTCGCGGTCAAAGTCGAACCTCAGAGGCACGGCAACCTGCTGCCTTCCGACAATATCGGCCCACAAATGCTCACCAAGGTAAAGCTCTGGTTCGTTTTGATAATCGAAGAGATGCGGGGACGGCAAGAAAGCAAGTCGATGCTTGCTGAGAGCACCTCCCGACCACTCGTACGAAATCTGCAACAGTGCTTTGTCGAGGAAGACGACATTGAAGATTCGGCTTGCAGCCTGAGTTGCGTACAAGTCCTCGTAGGAGCGAGCGCGGAGCGTCGTGGCGTCAACTGGGTTTGAGGTCGTGACAAAGGTCTTACCGCCGACTGTCTTCATTGACGGCCACTCTTGATCGTCTACAAGACCCGTGCGGACTAGTTCTGTTGTGAGCGCAGAGATCGAACCATGCACGTCAGCCGGCGAAGGCTCAGTCCTTGTCACGGTCTAGCCGGGAAAGTAGACGGGTGATCAGTTCCGGATCCAGATCCTCGGGGAAGATCCGCCCTTCCTCGAGGTCGTCAAGGAACTCCTTAACGGATACCTTTCTCTGCGTAATGGCCTCAGCTTGTTCAGGCGTGACTTCGCGGTGCAGGAGGTTCAACTTCTCCCGCTCAGCCTCAGTGGGATAACGGAAGGCAAGCTTGAAGTCAGCAGCCTTCGCCTTCTCGTACTCGGCAATCAACTCGTCCATACGTGGCCCCACACCTAGAACACGAACCCACCCCTTGCTCCGCGTGATTGCCGTGAAGAGCGCGTTCCGAACCGAGGACAAATTATATACCGCATCCATGCCCTCTTCGGCATTGACAATGTAGACCATGCCGGCCTCATTGCCTTTCGCGCGATAAATACCCGTGACTGTGACCGACTCCTTCTCGCGTGAGAAGAAGACGTCCGCGGACGTGTCCACCCCGGCATGATGATTATCGACCCCTTGCTCCAACAGAGCTGCGCGCAGGGGAGCTAAATTCTTCCTCGCACTGATGCCATTTGGATTAATCACAACGATGTCGTCATGCCGAAGCTCATCACGTTCCAGGTTTGCAACGACATTAGCAGCGACCCAATCATTCTGCTCAGCCGCACTTTGGAAGGACTGGAAGTGAATCAGGTCATCGAGAGGAGAGTGCTTCTCAAGGAACGGCGGACTGGACTCGGCAGTTCGAGCGAGCGCGACGTCGTTATTTTCCTCGAGCGGACCGCGATCAACGTGGTAACCAATGTCTTCCCAAAGGTGGGCGTTCTCGAATAGCTGCACAAGACCCGTCGTTTGACCAGTGGGCGGCTCTCTGTAAATGCCGAAACCGATTGCGTGGGCCGTGACCAGGACTGGACGAGAATTTCGGTAGCACTTCTCAAGTACAATGTCGCGACGCCGGCCGTCTACCGTATCAAATTCGACAACAGCGTCGCCGTTATCCCGGAGTCCGAATATCTCGTCAGGGCCAGGTAGTCCGCGGCCGGTCAGAATCTGCAGCTCGTCATATGCATAGACGAGACGCTTGGGCTCCCGCAGGAGCAAGTAACACATGCGTAGGAAGCTGGGCGGAAGATCCTGCGCCTCATCCACTAAAATCGCGTCGTATGCCGGCGAGAAGTCCTTGGCCTCATCCAGCGCAACATTGCACACCGATTCGAAAGCGCGCGCAGACGTGAAGTTCCGAGCAGCTTGCCCGTAGTTCCAAAAGGTCGCACCGGTCAGGTCGCAAAATTCACTGTAGACGCCGCCCCGTTCTGGATCGCTTCCCGCGCCGCCCCAAGCATTCAAAATGCGGAGGCGAGTCCAGTCAGGGTCCGTCCCGGTTTGATCGATATAGAACGACGAAATTAGGCGCTTGAATTGATCCTTGAGTGACCGCGTATTGAACGTAACCGCGATCCGCCAGTCGGGGAACTGAGCGTGAAGGTACGCGGCCTTCAATGCGAGGACCACCGTCTTCCCGCTGCCCGCAAGACCTCGAATCCGTTGAACACCTTCAGCCGTTTCGACTACAGCCCTTCGCTGTAGGGTATCCAACGTCGCAATGGACTTCTCAAGGTCCTTCAACCGCGCTCCGCGCGAGTCAGGTTGAACAGGCTCGCGCGCCGACTTGATCTTGTTGAGCGACGCCAAATTCTGTATGGCAGATCGAACCTGATCGTAAACCACCGCCTGGTCGACTGCGAGACCAAATTGACGAAGTGCTCTCACGACACCGGTCGTGTTCGCGACGGGATAGTCCTCGTTGAAGTGCTGCTCCACACTTTCATCACTCAGCGCCGGCGCGTATGTCAGCGCGCGCACTTCCGGCACCAATTTGCGTCGACTAACGAGTTCTCGGTGACCGAAAAGCTTAGCGGTGAGAACGCGGATGAGATCGTCCTGTCGCGACTCAATATCGCCGAGGTCGGTACCTTCTACGATGTCGAAGGCGAGCACACCAAAATCAGGAGAGACGAGCAACGCGTCCACGGCGAAGGGCCGCGATTCGCTCACCACGATTGGGAAGCCAGTCGTCATTTCCCCATCAAGGGTCGCGTTCTCGAGGACGCGTCGCAGTTCCCCGGTCGCGACTGGCTTTCCCGTAGCCCCTGCAACGACGTTTATCACAGGCCCAGCCTAGCCCCGCTGCGGAGCTAACCTTCATAGGCGGGCCGAGTCGGATCGAAGCAGGCTCACGCGTGCAGGCTGGGTGACTTGTCGCTGAGTCGGCTCCCGAGGTATCGACGTGCGTTCGGCGTCGCGTGCAAGTGCGCTCGATTGAGTGCCCCTTAGACGAGGGCTCAAGAGGCTGCTAGCCATGATAGGGCTTTCCTGCTGTCCGCAGTGGTGCCGCAGGCGCATTGCGCGCTAGCCGGCATTCCCGTGGATCTCCAAGAAATTCAAACGCAGTATATTGCCGATTAACCGGTCTGGGCAGATTACGGGTCCTCTGTAGGAGTGGTAGCAGCAGACCTTTCGAGTCAAGGTGCCCTACTGCTCGGCACCGTCAAGACGTCGCACCCCGGTTGGCGGGCTCGTTAGCAACTGCGGCAGCACCGGGCTGGCAGTTGCTCGCGATCAGAACAGCTCTAAGCGTTCAGCAGTTGCGGTTGCTCACACCTGCTGCGAGAAGGTCCGTTACCGCTTGGTTACCGGAGGAGCTGACCGGGTGAACCGAAAGAGCCCCAGATCCCCGTCCTGACGGGGATCTGGGGCTCTTTGCGCTGGCGGTACCGGTGGGATTTGAACCCACGGTGGAGTTGCCCCCACACATGTTTTCGAGACATGATCCTTCGGCCGCTCGGACACGGTACCGGGGAAGAGTTTACACGATCCAGGAGGCCCCACGCACCACCGCGCGTCGGCTCCCCCTCCACAGGTGGCCGGTCCCGGACGCCCGTCCACGACCCGGTCGAGACGGATCGCGTCCCGAAGAAGTCCGCGTAACGTCCACCGCATGAGATCTCGCACGCTCATCGCACTGCTGTCGTGGGTCGTCGGTGGCCTCACCGTCCTGGGGGGTGCTGCCTTCGGCGCCCGGGCAGGCGTCCGTGGCCAGCGCGCCGCCGCCCGGCGCGTCGGCGAACTGCTGCCCGTGCACGCCGACTGGTGGCGCGAGCGCCTGCAGCACGAGGGACAGATCACGTACCTGGCGATCGGTGACTCGGCGGCGCAGGGCGTCGGTGCCAGCGAGCCGCACCGCGGGTACGTGGGACTGCTCGCCCGGCGGATCCGACACCGCTCCAGGTCGTCGGTCCGCGTGGTGAACCTCAGTGTGTCCGGCTCGACGACCTGGGGCGCGCGGAAGGACCAGCTGCCGAAGCTCCGCAACTACACGCCGGACATCTGCACCGTGTCGATCGGGGCGAACGACATCGCCGACTTCCATCCCGACAAGTTCGAGCGGAACATCCGCGACATCTACGGCGCGGTCCCGTCGCACGCGATCGTCGCCGAGCTGCCGTGCATGTTCGTGCCCGACCGTGAGCGCAAGGTCGCCGTGGCGAACGAGATCGTGCACCGGGTGGCCGAGGAGTTCGGGCTCACGGTCGCGCCACTGCACACCATCACGAAGCGGGTCGGGCTGCGCCGGACGTTCTTCAACAGCTACGGCGACCTGTTCCACCCGAACGATCGTGGGTACGAGATCTGGGCGAGCGCGTTCGAACCCGCGGTCGACGCGCGGGTCGACGTCGTCGCTGCGATCCGGCACTACCTGTCCGCCCGCGAAGCCGAGGACCTCGGTGCCGGGGCCGGAGCGGTGGCGACCGCCCGGGCCGAGCAGGACACCGAGGGCGCCGAGGCGCTCGACCACGCCGAACGTCCTGGTCGCATCGATCGCCTGCGGCAGCGCATGACCGGATCGGTCACCCTGCCCGATGACGGATCCGAGACGCGCCCCGACGGTCCGGACGACCGCGCGGGTGATGTCGGCGGCACCGCCTAGCCTGGCGATCATGGCGCGCGCTCAGTCCCTCTACCGCTGCACCGAGTGCGGCTGGACCAGCATCAAGTGGGTCGGCCGCTGCGGTGAGTGCCAGTCCTGGGGCACGGTCGAGGACTCCACCGCGGCCACCGCCAGCGTCCGGGGCACCACCTCGGTGGCGGTCACCGGCAACCGCGTGGCACGGCCCATCACCGAATCCCGCGGAACGACGGTCCAGCGCTGGCAGACCGGCATCGGCGAGTTCGACCGTGTCCTCGGCGGCGGAGTGGTCCCGGGTGCGGCGGTCCTGCTGTCCGGCGAGCCCGGCGTCGGCAAGTCCACGCTCCTGCTCGAGGTCGCTTCACGAGCGGCAGCGACCGGCAAGCGCGTGCTCTACGTCAGCGCCGAGGAATCCGTCGACCAGGTCCGGCTCCGAGCCGAGCGCACCGGGGCGATGCACGACGACCTCTACCTGGCGAGCGAGGTCGACCTCGGCGTCATCCTCGGCCAGATCGACCAGGTCAAGCCGGATCTCCTCATCGCCGACTCGGTGCAGACCATCTCGTCGAGCTCGATCGACGGCATCGCCGGTGGTACGTCGCAGGTGCGCGAGGTCGCCTCCACGCTGATCCGCGTCGCGAAGGACCGCGCGCTCCCGGTCCTCATCGTCGGCCATGTGACGAAGGACGGCACGATCGCCGGACCCCGACTGCTCGAACACCTCGTCGACGTCGTCTGCCACTTCGAGGGTGACCGGCAGACCGCGCTCCGGTTCGTCCGCGCGCTCAAGAACCGCTTCGGCCCCACGGACGAGGTCGGCTGCTTCGACATGGCCGGTGACGGCATCCACGAGGTCCCCGACCCCAGCGGCCTGTTCATGTCGAAGAACGGCGCGCCCGTGTCCGGTACGTGCGTGACCGTCGCGCTCGAGGGACGCCGAGCGCTCCCGGTCGAGGTGCAGGCACTCGTCGTCCCGAGCTCGGCGCCCCAGCCGCGCCGGGTCGTCAACGGCGTCGACTCGTCTCGCGTGGCGATGCTGCTCGCGGTGCTCGAACGTCGCGCCGGCCTGAAGCTCTCGGATGCCGACGTCTACGTCTCCACGGTGGGCGGCATGAAGCTCACCGAGCCGGGCGCGGACCTCGCCATCGCACTGGCCCTCGCGAGTGCCGCCCGCGACCGCCCGTACCCGCACACGTTGGCGGCGGTCGGCGAGATCAGCCTCGCGGGCGAGATCCGCCCGACCACCGGCACGAAACAGCGCGCAAGCGAAGCCGCCCGCCTCGGGTTCACGACCGTGCTCGGCGCGGACGCCCAGCACCTCCGCGAAGCACTGCGGGTCGCGTTCTCCCTGGCCGCGAACGAGCGGGAGCGCGAACTCGACCGAGCGTTCTGACCGATCACGGCAGCACCGATCACGGCAGAGCCGGCGGTGCGACACGCCGCCGAACGACGCACACGCAAGCGGGAGTCAGGCTCGGAGCGCCGCCAGCAGGTCCTCGGGCGTCGCCTGCATCGTGTGCGGGCCCGCGATGTCGAAGAAGACGCCCTCGAGCGAGTCCAGGTGCGCGGCGATGAACTCCTCGAGCCGCGGCCCGTCGTAGACCATCACCTGCCGGACCTTCTCGTCCGGCACCATCGCCGTGTACGCGTCCGCCGACGAGAACAGCAGCAGGATGCGCTTGTCCGAGCCTTCACGCCCGAACACCCGCACCTGCATGTCCTTCTTGCCGGTGACGAGCCGGGGGACGATCACGATGTCGTTGCGGAGCGCGAAGGCCACCGCCGCGACGTCCTGCTTCTCGAGCGCCGCCTCGAGCTGTTCGCTCCGGAAACGCTGTTCCTTGTCTGCCATCGAGACCCAGTCCACCAGATTCATGGACGTTCGGCGACTTCGGCTCTTCCCTTGTGGCCACAAGACTGTAGATTGGTACCAACCGCTTCGGCGGGAGTCCATCGTTCTTCCGGTGCACAGCACCTCGAGCGCCATCGGTCACTGGCCTTCCCCGGCCGCCTGGCCCCGAACCCGTTCTACCGGCCCCATGCCCGCAGGACGCATCGATCTGACGACATCCGTCGGTGGATCGGCGGTAGCGAATACCGCATCGCAAGGCAGTCGACTGCAGATGTCGACTGGCAAGAAAGTAAGGAACGCCATCATGGCATCGACCGGCACCGTCAAGTGGTTCAACAACGAAAAGGGCTTCGGCTTCATCGCCCCGGACGACGGCTCCGCTGACGTCTTCGCTCACTTCTCCGCGATCGCTGGCAACGGCTACAAGTCGCTCGAGGAGAACCAGAAGGTGGAGTTCGACATCACCGAGGGTCGCAAGGGCCCGCAGGCGGAGAACATCTCCGTCATCGGCTGATCTCCTCCAGCCCGAACGGGCCCGTCGTCCTCGTGACGACGGGCCCGTTCCCGTTCCACGACCCGAGAGCGCTTCGCAACCGTCGTATCACCGCTGATATGCTGACTCCTCGTGCGGAGCGGATACGTCGTCTACGTCGACGAGAGCGGAGACCACAGTCTCACGCGGATCAACCCGGACTACCCGATGTTCGTCCTGGCGTTCTGCATCTTCCCGGTCGACCTCTACGTGGAGCGCATCGTCCCGCTTGTACAGCGCATCAAGTTCGACTTCTTCAACCACGACATGGTCGTCCTGCACGAGCGCGAGATGCGACAGTCAGCACCGCCGTTCGACATCCTCCTGAACGCTGACGTCCGGACGGCGTTCATGCAGCGGGTCGACGCGGTGTTCGACGAGCGGTTCGGTGTCGTGGCGAGCGCGATCCGGAAACACGAGTTCCGTGCGCGCGTCGGTGCCGACACGAGTCCGTACCACGTCGCCCTCGAGTTCGGACTCGAGCGGGTGTTCCTGCAGCTGCAGAGCAAGGGAGTCGCCCGGAGCGAAACGGTCGTCGTCTTCGAGAGCCGTGGTCGGACGGAAGACCGTGACCTCGAGCGGGAGTTCGATCGGATCCTGTCCACGACGAAGATGCGTGGGATGGCCGAGACCTTCCGTTTCGCGATCGCGAGCAAGCAGGCGAACAGTACCGGGCTGCAGATCGCCGACCTCGTCGCGCGCCCGATCGGCACGCACCTGCTCCACCCAGGGCAGCCGAACCGGGCGTGGGACCGGATCCTCAACCGGATGCCGAAGTCCCCGGCGGGTTCGGAGCTCGGCTGGGGACTCAAGGTCTACCCCTGACAAGCGAAAACCCCCGGAGATCCGGGGGTGTGACGCCGATCGGGCATTCCCAATCCACTTGCCTTCATCGTAGCAGGGGGAGCACCGCCGGACTACCCGAGGATGAACTGCACCGAGGTCTTCGACGCGAGATTCCCCACCGCCACCTGCAGGTGGTAGCTCGCACCCCCGCCGGTGACCGACGGCCGTGACGAGTCGCACGTCGACGTCGACGAACGCGTCCGGTCCCAGGCGATCGCCGGGGTGGTAAGGGTCTGCCCGGCCTTGATGGTGACGTCCTGGTTGGTGCCACCGGTCTGGCAGTCCTTCGACGACCAGTACTGCTCCTCGCCGGACGAGATCGTGAGGACCTGCTGGGACGACCCGAGGTCCATGTGACACGAGTTCGACCCGGTGTTCTTGATCGACATCGCGATCTTCGGGTCCTCGGTGGGTCCGTACGTGCTCTTGTCGACGACCGGGGTCAGGGCGATCTGGTCCTTGGTGCACGTCGCGCCGTCCTTGGCGGAGGCGGTGGGCGACCCCGAAGGTGATGCTGCGGCGGAGGACGTCGCACGCGGCGACGCGGACGACCCCGAAGCAGACGAAGCAGCGGAAGAAGCGGCAGAAGACGCCGAAGCAGCCGTCCCGGCCGGATCCGCCGAGGCCCCACCGCGCCCGACCACGATCAGTACGACGACGACCGCGATGAGCAGCAGCACGCCGATGACCATCGCTCGGCGGCGCCAGTAGACACCCGGCTTCTCGGGCCCGACGGGGTGACGGAACGACGACATGCGCACAGGGTAGACAACGGCGGGAGCGGCACGGGGGAACCCCGCCGCGCGGTCACCGAAAGCGTCAGAGGATCTTCAGCATGCGGGTGTTGCCGAGCGTGTTCGGCTTGACCCGGGCGAGGTCGAGGAACTCCGCGACCCCTTCGTCCGACGACCGGACGAGTTCGGCGTACACGTCGGGCGACACGACGCTCTCGCCGATCTCGAGGTACCCGTGCTTCGTGAAGAAGTCGACCTCGAACGTCAGGCAGAAGATGCGGGCCACACCGAGCTCGCGGGCGTCGTGTTCCAGCGCCTCGAGCATGCGGTGTCCGACGCGCTTGTGGATCCAGTCGGCGTCGAGGGCGAGCGTGCGGACCTCGGCGATGTCGTCCCAGAAGACGGCGAGCGCGCCGCACCCGATCGGGACGCCGTCGGGACCCTCGGCGATCCGGAACTGCTGGATCGACCCGTACAGGGCGACGTTCTCCTTGCCGAGCAGGATCCGCCGGTCGACGTAGGGCGAGATGAGCCGCTGGATGTGCGGGACGTCCGACGCCAGGGCCGGGCGCACCAGGATGCCGTGTTCGTCCCGTTCGTGGAACGCGTGCTTCCCGTGTGCAGTCATCTCCCTCACCATAGTGCGCGCGGGGGACACGGCCCTGTACGTCGCCCAGCCGCGGCCGCCTACCGTCCGGTGCATGCCTCAGATCATCGAAACCGTCGACGTCAACGTCCCCGTCGCAGCCGCCTACGGCCAGTGGACCCGCTTCGAGGAGTTCCCGCACTTCCTCGACGAGGTCGAGAAGATCGTCCAGGTGGACGACACGACCACCGACTGGACCGTCAAGGTCGCCGGCCAGGAGCGCCAGTTCCGTGCCGTCATCACCGAGCAGCACCCCGACGAGCGCGTCGCGTGGACGGTCAAGGACGGCGACACCGACCACGCCGGCGTCGTCACCTTCCACAAGCTGTCCGACGACGAGACCCGCGTCACCGCGCAGATCGACTGGGAGCCGTCCGGCTTCCTCGAGAAGCTCGGCGCCGCGGTCGGTGTCGGCGGACACGCCATCAAGAAGGACCTGCAGAACTACAAGGAGCGCGTCGAAGCGGCGCCCACCGACACCGGGTGGCGCGGCGACGTGCAGGCCTGACCAGGCCGACGCGCGAGAACGCGACCACGGTCGAGACGGGAGGCGCGGTGCCCGCTGGCACCGCGCCACCCGTCCGTCGTCGGCTCGCGACCACCCCACGGTGCCAGCCGCCTGTTCGGCATCCCCCCACGACATGCCGACCTGACGAACGGGCGCGCGCCTGGCAGAGTGGGTCCCGCTGGCCTCGGCGCTGGTCCAGTTTTACCATGTCTGAGACAGATGTACAGGGCGGGGAGACATGATCGAGTACACCGACGACGACGCGCACCGACGAGAACTCTCGCGGAAGCTGCAGCTCCTGATGGACGTCGTCGAGGCGAACACCGGACAGCGCCCGCCCTACAAGGAGATCGTCGCCGAGATCGAGGCGCAGGGTGCGTCGATGAGCCGCCCGCGGTGGGGCTACATGCTCGGGGGCAACGGACCGGCCGTCCGCGACCAGCGCCTCCTGGTCGCGCTCGCCGACTACTTCGGTGTGCCGCCCGAGTACCTCACCGACGCCGCGGGCAACACCGACGTCCCGGAACGGGTGCAGGCGCAGCTCGAACTCGTCCTCGAACTCCGCAAGCGCGAGGTCGTGGCGTTCGCGACCCGGCGGCTCGGCGAGTTCGCCTCCGCGGCCGAGATCCGCGACTTCACCGAGCACGTCCGGCGCCTCGACGACTCCGGGGCGACGTCGTGAGCGGGTTCGCCGACCGCAGCGGCGCCCGCCGCCGGCAGGCCGAGGCACGGCGGAGCGTGCAGCGTCTCGGGCTCCCCCGCCGGCTGACGCTCCCCCAGCTGCTCGTCCGCGCCGAGGCGACCCTCGGCAAGCCGATCCGCCTGCGAACGACGGCGCTCCCCGGCGACCTCTCGGCGCGGCTCATCCAGCGCACCGACCACGCCCTGCTCGAGACGCGCCCCGACCTGTCCGAACGGTCCCGGGTCGCGAGCATCCTGCACGAGCTCGCGCACGTGTTCCTCGCCGACCCGGGCTGCGACCACGAGGCCTACACGGGACTCCTCACCGGGCGGACGGCGTTCACCCGCTCCCTCGACACCCCGCACGAACAGGCGGTGGAGCTCGTCGCCGACCAGCTCGCCCTGCGGATCGGGCTGCTCGACCCCGACGGGGTGCCGCGCGGGATCTTCCGATGACCCTGCACGTCTGGGGGTCGATCCCGGTCTGGCTCATCCTGGCGGTCCTGGTCGTCCGGCTCTGGCTGGTCCGGACCCAGTCGGCGAGCGTCAGCTGGCTCATGGTGTGCTGCGCCTTCGTCGCGGTCGGGCTGAGCATCAACCAGCCCGACGTCGTCACGTTCCTCGGCGGGCTGACCCACGAGCCGAACATCGCCGACCTGCTCGGCCGCTGCCTGATGGTGTGCGGCCTGTTCGCGCTCGCGCAGTCGGTCGAGGCCGCGGCCCGGTCCGCCCGACTCCTCCGACCGAGCCGGCTCGTCGGCATCGTCGTGGTCCTCGTCGCCCTCGTCGTGCTGTTCCTGCTGATCGACGCCCCCGAGCCCACGTCGAGCTTCATGGTCGTCTACGGCGACCAGCTGCCGACGGCGCTGTACTCCGCCGTCGAGATGACGTACATCGCCGTGGTCATCACCCGGTCGGCGCTGGCGGTCCTGCGCGGCTTCCGCGAGGGCGACGGGCTCGGCCGCACGTACTGGCTCTTCGTCGTCGGCGCGGCAGCGATGGTCCTGCTCGCGGCCATCGCGATCGCGCTCGACGCCGTGCACGTGCTCGGGCTGGACGATGCGGTCCGGGTGCTCGGGGCGGTCTACGCGCCGGTCTTCCTGACGTCGATGGTCCTGCTCGCCGTGGGCGCCGCGGGCGGTGTCCTGCCCGACGCCGTCCGCGAGTTCCGCGACTGGCGGGCGACGCGGCTCCGCTTCCGGGCGCTCGAACCCGAACTCCGACGGCTCGAGGGTGACTCGGGCAACCGGGGGCTCTACTTCACCATCGCCTGGCAGCGTCGCCAGTGGCGGAGCCGGCTGCACCGGTTGTCCGTCGAGATCGAGGACCGCGCGCGCGAGGCCGGGCAGAGCATCCCGGCCGCCGCGACGCTCACCACCGCACGACCGGAGGAGACCAGATGACCGGCGGACGCATCGCCGCACTCGGCACCGCAGCAGGTGCCGTCGGGACGCTCGGGTTGGGCGCGTTCGTCGCGCGCCGCCTGCTCTTCCCCACCCCGTACACGGCGACCGCCACGGTCCGGCACGCGACCGCGACCGAGACCGAGTTCGTGGCCACGCGCGACACCCGCCTGCCCGGGACGTACCGGCTCACCCGCGACGGCGTGGGGCTGGGCGTGCACGAGGTCACCGGGACCGGCGACGGCACGGTGCGGCGACGCACGGACAGCGCGCCGGCACTCGGCGAGTGGGGCTGGGACGCCCTGCTGTACGACGACCTCGCGGACGTCCCCGGCGACGAGCCCGCGGATGCCCCCGGCCACGAGCCCGCGGACGTCGCCGGTGGCGACCCCACGGATGGCCCCGGCGACGAGCCCGCGACGGCCGGCACGCACGTCGTCCACGTGCACGGCCAGTCCCTCGGCCCCCGACAGGTGCTGCGCGGCATCCCGGTGTGGCGCGCCCTCGGGGCGACGTCCGAGGTCGTCGACACGACCGACCTGCCGCTCCGCTCGCTCGACCCCGGTGCCGTCGACCGCATCGTGACCGCGGTCCGGGCAGCCCGGCGCCGCGGCGCGACCCGGGTCGTGCTGCAGGGCTGGTCGGCCGGTGCGCTCGCGTGCTCGGTCGCCGCCTCGCGGGTGGAGGTCGACGGGCTGGTCGGGATCGCACCGCTGCTCAGCGTGTCCTCGGCGCTCCGCGGCGCGGTGTCGGGCGCACACCTCCCCGCGTTCGTCGGGACCGTCGCCGCACGGATCGCGACCACCGGCGTCCTGTCACGGTTGGCCGGCGCAGCTGCTCCCGTCCAGACGACCGCGTGGCAGGCGTCGGCGACCCCGACCCTGCTCGTGCACTCGGCGGCGGACGCCCTCGTCGCCGAGGCCGACGTCGCCGCGCAGACCGCACACCCCCGGACCCGCGCCGTGGCGTTCCGGACCGCCCCGCACACGCTCGAGTGGAACGAGGACCCCGAGCGCTGGGAGGGCGCCGTCCGGGACTTCGCGGCCACCCTCTGACGCGGCCGTCCCGCGGGGACGATCCTGCCCGGAATGCCATCGGCCCCGGTCTGCGGAGCAGACCGGGGCCGGCGCGTCTCGACCTGTTGGGGGGAACCGGTCGAGCGCTGCGTGCGAGGTGTTGGGGGGAACCCCTCGCGCACAGACACCACCGTACCCCCGGACGGGGGCCGGTGGTACCGCGACGCGCGAACCGTCCGCGCCGCGCCGTCCGCACCACGACGTGACGGGAGGGACGGTGCCAGCTGGCACCGTCCCTCCCGTCATGTCTGCGGCTGGGTCCTAGGACTCGATCTCGCCCTGCGGAGCGTCCGTCGCCTCGACGGCGGCAGCCCCGGCGAGGACCTCTTCGCGGCCCGGCTGACGCCCGGTCTCGAACTGGAACGTACCGTCGGTGAAGTCGACCTTCACGTGGTCGCCGGCGTTGAGCTCACCCTGCAGGATGTGCTCCGACAGCTGGTCCTCGACCTCGTGCTGCATCGCGCGACGCAGGGGGCGAGCACCGAGCGACGGGTCGAACCCGACCTTGATGAGCTGCTCCTTTGCGGCGAGCGTGAGCTCCACCGTCATGTCGCGGTCGAGCAGACGGTCGGCCAGGCGCTTCACGAACAGGTCCACGATCTGCAGCAGCTCGGGCTGCGACAGCTGCGGGAACACGATCGTGTCGTCGACGCGGTTCAGGAACTCCGGCTTGAAGTGCTTCTTGAGCTCCTCGTTCACCTTCGCACGCATGCGGTCGTAGCCGACACCCGAGTCACCCTCGACCTGGAAGCCCACCGGGCCACCGGCGATGCCCTGCGAACCGAGGTTCGTGGTCATGATGATGACGGTGTTCTTGAAGTCGACCACGCGGCCCTGACCATCGGTCAGACGCCCCTCTTCGAGGACCTGCAGCAGCGAGTTGAAGATGTCCGGGTGGGCCTTCTCGATCTCGTCGAAGAGGACCACGGAGAACGGCTTGCGGCGCACCTTCTCGGTGAGCTGGCCACCCTCCTCGAACCCGACGAACCCGGGAGGGGCACCGAAGAGTCGCGAGACGGTGTGCTTCTCACCGAACTCCGACATGTCGAGGGAGATCAGTGCACCCTCGTCGTCGAAGAGGAACTCGGCGAGCGCCTTGGCGAGCTCGGTCTTCCCGACGCCCGTGGGGCCGGCGAAGATGAACGAGCCGGAGGGACGGTTCGGGTCCTTCAGGCCGGCACGGGTGCGGCGGATGGTCTTGGACAGGGCCGAGATGGCCTCTTCCTGACCGATGACGCGCTCGTGCAGGGCCTTCTCCATGAAGACGAGACGCGAGGTCTCCTCTTCGGTGAGCTTGAAGACCGGGATGCCCGTGGCCTGCGCCAGGACCTCGGCGATGATGCCCTCGTCGACGGTGCCGGACGCGGCGACGTCACCCGCACGCCACTGCTTCTCGAGGCGGAGACGCTCGCCGAGGAGCTTCTTCTCCTCGTCGCGGAGCGATGCGGCCTTCTCGAAGTCCTGCTCCTCGATCGCGGCTTCCTTCGATCCGCGGACCGTCGAGATCTTCTCGTCGAACTCGCGGAGCTCCGGCGGTGCCGACAGGATCGACAGGCGGAGGCGTGCGCCGGCCTCGTCGATCAGGTCGATGGCCTTGTCCGGCAGGAAGCGGTCCTGCACGTAGCGGTCGGCCAGGTTCGCCGCGGCGACGATCGCACCGTCGGTGATGGACACCTTGTGGAACGCCTCGTACTTGTCGCGGAGGCCCTTGAGGATGTTGATCGCGTGCGGCAGCGACGGTTCGTTGACCTGCACGGGCTGGAAGCGACGCTCGAGGGCGGCGTCCTTCTCGAAGTGCTTGCGGTACTCGTCGAGCGTGGTGGCACCGATGGTCTGGAGCTCACCGCGGGCGAGGAGCGGCTTGAGGATCGACGCGGCGTCGATCGCGCCCTCGGCAGCACCGGCACCGACGAGCGTGTGGATCTCGTCGATGAAGACGATGATGTCGCCGCGGGTGCGGATCTCCTTCGTGACCTTCTTGAGGCGCTCCTCGAAGTCACCGCGGTAGCGGGACCCGGCGATGAGCGACCCGAGGTCGAGCGAGTAGAGCTGCTTGTCCTTCAGCGTCTCGGGCACGTCGCCCTTGACGATCGCCTGGGCGAGGCCCTCGACGACGGCGGTCTTGCCGACGCCGGGCTCGCCGATCAGGACGGGGTTGTTCTTGGAGCGACGGGAGAGGATCTGCATGACCCGCTCCATCTCCTTCTCGCGGCCGATGACCGGGTCGAGCTTGCCGTCGCGCGCCGCCTGGGTGAGGTTCCGACCGAACTGGTCGAGGACCTGCGAACCCTGCTGGGCGTTCTGCTGCTGCTCGCCGCCGACGGCGACCGCTTCCTTGCCCTGGTAGCCGGACAGGAGCTGGATGACCTGCTGGCGGACGCGGTTGAGGTCCGCGCCGAGCTTGACGAGCACCTGGGCGGCGACGCCTTCGCCCTCGCGGATGAGGCCGAGCAGGATGTGCTCGGTGCCGATGTAGTTGTGGCCGAGCTGCAGCGCCTCGCGCAGGGACAGCTCGAGCACCTTCTTGGCGCGCGGCGTGAACGGGATGTGCCCGGTCGGCTGCTGCTGGCCCTGCCCGATGATGTCCTGGACCTGCTCGCGGACGGCATCGAGCGAGATGCCGAGCGACTCCAGCGCCTTGGCGGCGACGCCCTCGCCCTCGTGGATGAGGCCGAGGAGGATGTGCTCGGTGCCGATGTAGTTGTGGTTGAGCATCTTCGCTTCTTCTTGAGCGAGGACGACAACACGACGGGCTCGGTCGGTGAATCTCTCGAACATGTGCTCTCCCTTGCCGGACCGGAGCTGGCCCGGTGACGTACATCGAGACTAACCAGCGCACCCCGGGTGGTCTGCCCCTGTTCGCCGTGGGCGTGACCTCGTTGCGTCCGGCGGGCAGGCGAGGGCCTGGAGGCGCGGTGCGGGTCCGGCACGCGGCGCGCGCCCGGCGGGCGGCGGCGCCACGACCGGGGTCGTCCCGGGTCGGGTCGGTACCATCCGAGCATGGAGCAGCCCGTCGTCGGACTCGTCGTCCACCCGACCAAGAACGTGCAGGAGTCCGTCGCGACCCTGCAGCGCTGGAACGCCTCCGGCCGCGGTCGCCTCGTCGCCCGTCGGGCCGACGCCCAGCGCATCGGCGGTGGTCTCGACGTGATCGGTGACGAGGACTTCACGGAGGAGGTCGACCTCGTCGTCGCGCTCGGCGGTGACGGCACCATGCTCGGTGCGATGCGTCTCGTGGCGAAGCGCCCGGTGCCGGTGCTCGGCGTCAACTACGGCAACGTCGGGTTCCTCGTCGAGATCGAACCGCCGGAGCTCGAGGGCGCGCTCGAACGGCTGTCCGCCGGCGACTACCAGCTCGAACCGCACCACGCGCTCGAGGCCCGGCTGTCCTGGAGCGGTGCGCGGACGGACTACCTCGCGTTCAACGACCTCACGATCGTGCGGCGGCCCGGCGCGGGGCAGGTCTCCGCCGACCTCAGCGTCGGCGGCCTCGGGTACGGCTACTACCGGGCCGATGCGATCGTCGCCGCGACCCCGGCGGGCTCCACCGCGTACAACTACGCCGCCGGCGGACCGGTCCTCTCCCCCGCGCTGTCCGGCTCCGTCGTGACGCCGGTCGCACCGATGGCCGGGATCGACCGTGCCGTCGTCCTGGCCGCGCGCGAGCGCTACCGGTTCGACATCGCCGAGGGCACCCGCAGTGCGGCGCTCGAGGTCGACGGGCTCGTCGTCGGCGAGGTCGCGACGGGCGCCCAGCTCGACGTCCGCCTGCGGAAGGACGCCGGCAGCGTGGTCCGGCTCGACGCCGAGCGCCACGGCCGGACGGGCCGCGTCAAGCTCAGCCTGCTCGACCTGCCCGTGCGGCCGGACCAGCTCATCGAGCTCATCCCGCAGGACCTCCGCCAGAAGCTCGGGCGCGAGGTCGAGGAGTAGCGGCCCGGTCGCTCCGCGCGGAACGGTGCGACGCGCCCCCGGGAACGTGAATGGCCCGCTCACGCCGAAGCGCGAGCGGGCCGTCCCATCACCCCACCGGATCGTCTTCCCACAGAACGACCCGGTTCCCCGTGCCGGTGTTCGCACACCGGCCGAAGTCATCCGACCTAGTCGGTCAGGTACAGCTGCATGTCCTGCGAGACCGCCTTGGCGAAGAGCCGCAGCTTGGCGCGGGACTCCACACGGCTGACCGCCTGGCGGGTCGTGTGGACGATCTTCGAGATCTCGTCGAGCGTCATCGGCTTGTCGTCGTCGAGGCCGTAGCGCATGCGGATCACGTTCGCCTCGTCGCTCGGCAGTTCGGCGACGATCGAGCGGATGTCGCGGTGGAGCAGCGTGGTCTCGGTGAGCTCGTTCGGGGACGCGGCGTCCTCGTCCTCGATGAAGTCGCCGAGTTCGCTGTCGTCCGAGTCGCCGACGACGGTGTGGATCGACACCGGCTCGTGCGAACGGCCCTTGAGGTCGACGAGTTCCTCGACGCTCATGCTGAGCTCCGCCGCGACCTCGTCGGGCATCGGCGCACGGCCGAGGTCGACGGTGAGATCGCGCTCGGTGCGGGAGATCTTGTTGATCAGCTCGACCGTGTGGACCGGGATGCGGATGGTGCGGGCCTTGTCGGCGAGGCCACGCGAGATCGCCTGGCGGATCCACCAGGTGGCGTACGTCGAGAACTTGTAGCCCTGCGTGAAGTCGAACTTCTCGACCGCGCGGACCAGACCGAGGTTGCCTTCCTGGATCACGTCCATGAAGGGCAGGCCACGCTGCGAGTAGCGCTTGGCGATGCTCACGACGAGGCGGAGGTTCGAGGTGATCATGCGCTCCTTGGCGCGCTCACCGTCGCGGACCAGCCAGCGCAGTTCGCGCTGCAGGGTCTTCGCGAGGCCCTTCTCGGTGTTGAGCTTCTCCTCGGCGAAGAGGCCGACCTCGATGCGGCGGGCGATCTCGGCTTCTTCCTCGGCGGTGAGGAGCGAGAGCCGGCCGATGTGGCGCAGGTAGTCACCGACCTGGTCGACCGAGGCGCCGCGGACACCCGCGAGCTGCTCGTCGGCCTCGACCTCGGTGTCGAGCGTGGTGGTCTCGACCGCGGTGACCGTGGTCTTCGCTGCCGCGGTCTTCTTGGAGCGGCGCGCGGCGGGGCCGGTGGTCGTCGTCTTCGGTGCTGCTGTTGCGATCGTCATGATGACTCCCTGCGTTCGACGGGTGATGACCTCGTTGGGGGGTGTCATGAGTAAAGCGGCCCGGAGGTGTACCCCACAAACCGATCGGATCGATTCTCAGGCTTCTCCGTGCTTCACCATGGATACCGTCCCCCGAGGGGTACAGCCTGTCGTCAGTCTGGTCCCCCTCGTCGCCGGAGAGCAAGGGGATGCCGCCGTGTTTCCGGCGTTGCATCGGTGTTTCTTGCTCGTTTCCGATCCTGTACCCCGGGCGGCCGCGTCGAGTGGACACGAAAAAGGGGTACGGCGGCCCGGATCGTCGCGATCCGATCGTCGTACCCCGAAAGCCGGAGGGGTGGGGGTCACCAGGAGGGTTCGAGCCACCCCTCGCGACGCTTCGAGACCTCGAGGTCGGCGTCCCGGTCGAACTCGTCGTACTCGCTCTCGATGTCGCCGACGAGGCTGCGCCCGGTGAAGACGCCGCCGCGGTTCGCGAGGACACCACCGGTGATGATCTGCGTGATGGACATGCCGACGATGCTCGCGCCGGTGGGCGACGTCGGGGTGAACGGCCGGTGACCGTGTCCGGACGCTCAGACGTCGATGTCGTCCTCGTCGCCGTCACCGTCGGGCCACACGGTGTCGTCACGGGACGCATCGGGCACGGCGGTGTGGCCGAAGGCGTCCTCGGGGTCGAGGTCGGCGAGGTCAACGGGGTCGACGGGGTCGGTGAGGTCGGAGCGGTCGACGAGGTCGGCGGTCGCGTCGGATCCCGGTCCGGCGTCGACGCCGAGGTGACGGTCGGCGGGCTCCGGGTCCTGGCGCATGCGCGTCAGCGTCGCACCCGGCGGTGAACGCCGGGTGAAGTCGACCGCGCTCGGGGCGCGGGACTACTCGGCCGAGGCCGGTGCCGGTGCCGGGACCCCGTGCTCGCGCTCGAAGCGGGCGCGCTCCTCGGCCTCGACCTTGGCGTAGGCGGCACGCTCGGTGCGGTCGGCCCGCATGATGGCGCGCATCACGAACCAGAAGATGAGGCCGACCACGACGGTCGGCGTCAGGGCGAAGATGATCCCGGTCACGACTCCATGCGGCACGCGAACATGGTACGCCCTCGAACCCGTATCGCCCCCCCCCCCCCCCGCAGCGAGCAGCCCGGCCGCCCGCGAACGGACGAGCCGGGCTGCCACCGGTGCGTGGTCCCTCACGCGGCGGGGATGAGCCCGTTCGGGTTGAGGACGTACTTCGTCGCCGCGCCCTTGTCGAACTCGGCGTAGCCGCGCGGGGCGTCGTCGAGCGAGATCGCCGTCGCGTTGACGTTCTTCGCGATGCTCGTCCGGTCGTGCAGGATCGCCATCATCAGCTGGCGGTTGTACTTCATGACCGGACACTGGCCCGTGGTGAACGACAGCGACTTCGCCCACCCGGTGCCGAGGCTCAGGGACAGTGCGCCCTTCTGCGCCGCCTCGTCGATGCCACCCGGGTCGCCGGTGACGTAGAGCCCGGGGATCCCGAGCGCCCCACCGGCGGCGGTGACGTCCATGAGCGAGTTGAGCACCGTCGCCGGCGCCTCGTGGTCCGACCCCGAGCCGTGGCCCTTCGCCTCGAACCCGACGGCGTCGATGCCGCAGTCGACGAGCGGTTCACCGAGGATCTGGTCGATCTGGTCGGCGGGGTCGCCCTTGGTCAGGTCGACCGTCTCGCACCCGAAGGTCCGCGCCTGGGCGAGCCGGTCGGCGTTCATGTCCCCGACGATCACGACGCTCGCGCCGAGCAGCAGCGCTCCCGTCGCGGCGGCGAGACCGACCGGCCCGGCACCCGCGACGTACACGGTCGACCCGACCTCGACACCGGCGGTGACGGCGCCGTGGAAGCCGGTCGGGAAGATGTCGGACAGCATCGCGAGATCGAGGATCTTCTCCATCGCCTGCTCGCGGTCCGGGAACTTCAGCAGGTTCCAGTCGGCGTACGGCACGAGCACGTACTCGGCCTGACCACCGACCCAGCCGCCCATGTCGACGTACCCGTACGCACTGCCGGGACGGTCCGGGTTGACGTTCAGGCAGATGCCGGTCTTGCGTTCCTTGCAGTTCCGGCAGCGCCCGCACGCGATGTTGAAGGGCACCGAGACGACGTCACCGACCTTGATGAACTCGACGTCCCGCCCGACCTCGACCACCTCGCCGGTGATCTCGTGCCCGAGCACGAGGTCCGCCGGTGCCGTCGTCCGCCCGCGGACCATGTGCTGGTCGCTGCCGCAGATGTTCGTCGCGATGGTGCGCAGCACGGCACCGTGGTGGACCTTGCGCCCGACGTTCGCCGGGTTGACCCCGGGTCCGTCCTTGAGCTCGAAGGTCGGGTACTCGGTCTCGATGACCTCGACCTGACCGGGCGCCTTGTAGGCGACCGCGTGGTTCGTTGCCATGGTGATCCTCCTCGATCCCTGGCACCCCGGGACCGACGATCGACCTGCGCTCGCCCCCACGCCGTCGTGGGGAGTCCTCGTCCGGGGCGTACCCGGGACGCTACGCGCACGACCGTGGGCCGCGCGCAGGCAGCGGGCGACGGTCGACGCCGCCCGCTCGCGCGCTACTTGACCAGCGGGAAGAGGATCGTCTCGCGAATGCCGAGGCCCGTGATGGCCATGAGCAGCCGGTCGATCCCCATGCCCATGCCACCAGACGGCGGCATGGCGTGCTCGAGGGCCCGCAGGAACTCCTCGTCGACGCGCATCGCCTCGAGGTCGCCCCCGGCGGCGAGCTTCGCCTGCTCGACGAACCGCTCGCGCTGCACGACCGGGTCCACGAGCTCGGAGTACGCCGTCGCCAGCTCGAAGCCGCGGATGTACAGGTCCCACTTCTCGACGATGCCGGGGCGGCTGCGGTGCTGGCGGGTGAGCGGCGAGGTGTCGACCGGGAAGTTCATGACGAACGTCGGACGGTCGAGCGAGTCGATGACGAAGTGCTCCCAGAGCTCCTCGACGTACTTGCCGTGGGTGGCGTGCGCGACCTCGACGCCCTCGGCCTCGGCGAGCGCCTGCAGCTCGGACAGCGGCGTCTCGGGGGTGATCTCGCGACCGGCCGCCTCGGACAGCGAGCCGTACATGTCGATGCGCGGCCAGTCGCCGCCGAGGTCGTAGGTCGTGCCGTCGGCCCAGGTGACCTCGAGCGAGCCACCGGTCACCGCGCGGGCGGCGTTCTGCACGAGTTCCTGGGTGAGGTCGGCCATCTGCTCGTAGTCGCCGTACGCCTGGTAGGCCTCGAGCATCGCGAACTCCGGCGAGTGTGTCGAGTCGGCGCCCTCGTTCCGGAAGTTGCGGTTCACCTCGAAGACGCGGTCGATGCCGCCGACGACGGCGCGCTTCAGGAAGAGCTCCGGCGCGATGCGGAGGTAGAGCTCGGTGTCGAAGGCGTTCGAGTGCGTGACGAACGGCCGGGCCGAGGCGCCGCCGTGCTGGGTCTGCAGCATCGGCGTCTCGACCTCGAGGTACTCGTGGTCGGTGAAGGTCTGCCGGAGCGACGCCATCACGGCGGCGCGGGCGCGGACGGTGGCGCGGGCCTCGTCGCGGACGATGAGGTCGAGGTACCGCTGGCGGACCCGGGTCTCCTCGTTCAGCTCGTTGTGCAGGTTCGGCAGCGGCAGGATCGCCTTCGCCGCGATCTGCCAGTCGTCGACCATGATCGACAGCTCGCCCCGGCGCGAGGAGATCACCCGGCCGTGCACGAACACGTGGTCACCGAGGTCGACGAACTCCTTCCAGCGGGCGAGGGACTCGTCGCCCACCTCGGCGAGGGACACCATCGCCTGGATGCGCGAGCCGTCGCCGGACTGCAGGGACGCGAAGCAGAGCTTGCCGGTGTTGCGCGAGAACACGATGCGTCCGGCGACGCCGACGACGTCCTGGGTCTCCTCGCCGGTCTCGAGGTGGGCGTACTGCGCGCGCACGGCGGGGATCGTCGTGGTGATCGGCAGCCCGGCCGGGTACGCCTCGATCCCCGACTCGAGGAGCTTCGCCCGCTTGTCGAGCCGGACCTGTCGCTGCTCGCTGGTCTCCGCGGCGGCGATCTCGTCGGCGGAGGGCTCGGTGGCGGGTGCGGTCTCGTCGGTCATGCTGGTGCGGCTCCGATGGTCGTGGGGGTCCCGGAAATCGTACAGCGCGGCCGGTCTAGAGCGTCGCCTGCCCGTCGGCGGCCGCGAGCGCGTTGTCGACCGCCGTGCGGACCAGCGCGCCGAGCACCCGCCCCGGGTACTCCACCCCGATGCCGGACAGGGTGCCAGCGGACTGGTCGACGATCGCGGTCGAGAAGCTGACGGCGGCGCGGACGGCATCGGCGTAGGCGGGACGGTCCTGCTCGGTGACGACGAACGGCTCCGCGCCCATCTCGACGACGAGCGCCTGTGCGATGGGGAGCACGGGCGCCGGCGCGGTGACGGCGCAGTACGCGTCGCGGAGCCGGACGAGGTCCACGCTGGTGCCGGTGAACGCCATCGCGGGGTGGATCGCGAGCGGGATCGCGCCGGCCGCCATCGCGGGTGCGAGGATGCCGACGCCGTGGTCGGGGCTGGTGTGCACGACGAGCTGCCCCGGCTGCCAGATGCCCGCGTCGGCGAGCCCCTGCACGAGACCCGCGAGCTGGTCGTCCGGCACCGCGAGGAGCACGAGCTCGCTCCGCTCGACGAGGTCGGGCGTCTCGAGGACGGGGGCACCGGGGAGCATCGCCTCGGCGCGGTCGCGTCCGGCATCGGACACGGCCGTCACGCCGACGACGGCGTGCTCCGCGTTCGCGAGGGCCGCCCCGAGGACCGGTCCGACGCGTCCGGCGCCGAGGACGCCGACGCCCAGTCGTCCCGCCCTCACCGCGCGGCTCCCGGCGGTGGGACCGCGCCCCACGGCGATCCGGGAGGCGCGGTGCCGGTCGGTCGCGCCGGCTCGGCACCGCCGGGGGCCGGTTCCGGCGACCACCCGCGGGGCGCGACGGACGCGGCGGGGGCGTGCTGCGCCTCCTGGCCCGCAGGACCGTCGACCGCGACGGGTGCGCCGGGGGCGACCCGCGCCTCCCGTTCGCGCCACCGGTGCGACGTGTCGGCCGCAGCGGCCTCGACCGCGCGGGCCGAGGTGTCCGACCACAGCCGCTGCGCGTCCCGCGCGTCCAGCGCGCCGATGCTCGCCGAGACCGGGCCCTGCACCGTCTGCACGTGCACCGACGCGAGGCGGAGCGCACGCTCGAGCGGCCCCTGCGAGACCTTGACGCTCTGCACCCGCGGCAGCGGCACGATGACGAGCGACCGCCAGACGGCACCGAGCCGGAGCAGGACGGCACCCGGGACGAACCGGTACCCGTTGCGCCGGAACGCGAACGGGCGGAGCCACGCGCCACGGCGTGGGGAGTGCACGAACCCGCCCCGGTCGCCCGTGGTGGTGAGGCTGTCGTCGACGACGTCCACCGCCACGGCCGAGCCCTCGCGGAGCTGCTCCTGCGACGCGGCGGGACCGGCGACGGCGGTGCCGACGAGGCCGGGCAGGATGATGTCGAGGACCTCGCGCACGTCCCGCGCGGTGCCGACGGGCAGCACGATCGACGAGACCTGCTGGTTGTTCGACGCCCCGTTGCCGGCGTTCGTCGCACGGTTGATGCGGACGTCCCACCAGCCGAACGGTCGCCACAGCAGCGGCTGCGCGACGCTCACGGCGTGGATGCGACCCGGGGGCAGGGTCTCGTTCGAGGTGGACACGAGCCCGAAGCCGATCCGGATGCCGTCGCGGGTCTCGGCGATCGTGTACTGCAGCGAGCGCGAGAACTTGCGGACGTAGTAGCCGCCGGCGCCGATGACCGCCGGGAAGAGACCGAACAGGATCCCGTACTCGCCGGTGAGCGCGACGCTGACGATCATCGCCGCGACCGCCGCCAGGATGAACACGGTCGTGCCGGACAGCAGCATCGAGGCGATCAGCCGGCCGGGGTGCACCTTCACGATCCGGGTCGCGCGGACCGCGGCAGGGTCGAGCTCGGGCGAGAAGATCTCGTCGACGCGGTCCTGCAGCACGCCGTTCGAGGCGCGGGCCGGGTCGTGCTGCCGCTCGTCGTCCTTCGCGCCGGAGGCCAGGACGAGGATGCGCTGCCGCAGGTCGTCCGCCGCCCGGACGCCGAGGTACGCGAGCTGCACGTTGGCGTCGTTGCCGGCCTGCGCGATCTCGAGCTTCGCCGTGCCGAAGATCCTCGGGACGAGCGGCCGCGAGATGTTGATGCCCTGGATGCGGTCCAGCCGGGCCTTGCGGTTCGTCCGGAACAGCACGCCCGAACGGACCTCGACGATCTCGCCCGTCACCCGGAACTCGTGCATGCGCCAGGACAGGTAGAAGAGCCCGATCAGCACGACGAGCACCACCACGATGCCGAGCAGCACCCAGCCGACGACACCGTGCTCGTAGACGTACCGCACCGGGTCACCGTCGTCCTGCGGACCACCGCCGGGGATGAAGAACTCGACGAGCTGGTCCCGCAGGCTGTTCAGCACGTAGCCGAGGACCACGATGAGGAAGATGCCGCCCTTGAGCAGCGGCGTCAGCGGGTGCATGCGGTGCCACTCGCCGTCGGTGAGCGGCTCGGCAGCGGCGGCGTCGCCCCGGTGCGGCGGAGCGGGCGGCGGCGGGCCGGGTCGGAACGTCATCGGACCCCCTACAGCCCGGCGCGACGGGACTCGGCGAGCTCGACCAGCCGATCGCGCAGCTCGTCGGCGTCGGCGAAGGGGATGCCGGGGATCCGGACGTTGGTCGACGCGGCTGCCGTCACGAACTTGAGCTCGCTCATGCCGAGCACCCGGTCGAGGGGTCCGCGGTTGACGTCGACCAGCTGCATGCGGCCGTACGGGACCGCCGTGAACCGCTGCCACATCAGGCCGCGTCGGAGGATCAGGTCGTCGTCGCGCAGTGCGTACCCGATCGCCCGCACCCGACGGGGCGTCAGGACGGCGGTCACGAGGGTGGCGATCGCGACGGCGATGCCGACGAGCGTCCAGACGGTGCCGGCGGTGCCGGTGAACCCGCCGCTGACGACGCCGATGATGACGCAGCCCGCGGTGACGACGGCCCCCACCAGGACGGTGCTGACGAGCTCGGTCCAGACGAGCTTCGGCGACACCCGGGTCCAGGTGGTGCCGGTCAGGCCGAGGCCCGGCTCGTCGAGTCGTTCACGCGGCATCGCGGGCCTCCTGCGGTCGGGTCGTGCTGGGTACGCCGGGTGGGTGCGCCGGCGGCGTGCCGCCCCGGTGTCCGTGTGCCTCGGTCGTGGTCAGTGTGCCTCGGTCGTACCGCCCCGGGGGAGGTCGTCGTCGTCATCGTCCCCCGGAGGAGCGATGCACATGCGTTCGGCGACGAGTGCGCACACCGTCAGCACGAGCCCACCCCCGACCGCCACGGCGTTCGGCAGGACCGAGCCTAGCGAAGGGAACGCCGACCGGGTCAGGAGGTAGACGAGGAGGCCGGCACCGAACCCGCCGAAGAGCGCGCCGGCGATGCTCGAGGCCTTCGCGAGCACCACGACGCGGGTCGCGTAGAGCGGGTCGACCGAGCGGGCCCTGGCGGCGCCGTCGCGTGCGTGCCGCCGGACCGGGCGGGCCATCAGGACGACCGCGATGCCGATGAACGCGAGCGTCACACCGAGGGGCGTCGCGAGGAACAGCGTCGGCGCCTGGCGCGAGGCGAGGACGGCGTCGAGGGCGAAGCCGGCGACCGCGGCGACGACCGCGACGCTCAGCAGGGTGGAGGCGCGGGTGGGCTTCACGAGGCGGCTCCGGCCGCGGGGTCCGCCGCGGGCCCGGAGGCGCGGCTCGACTCGTCGAAGAGGCGCGGCTCGTCGACGCGTTCGGTGTCGTCGCCCACCTGCGCCAGCAGGTCGGCCACCGGCCCGACGCCGGGCAGCACCGCGTCCGGGTCGGCGTCGTGCCACGGCGCGAGCACGAACGCCCGCTCGCCGGCGCGCGGGTGCGGCACCGTCAGCGTGGCGGTGTCGATCGACAGGTCGTCGTAGGCCACCAGGTCGAGGTCGAGCGTCCGGTCGCCCCAGCGCACCTCGCGCGTGCGGCCGTGGGTGTCCTCGATGCCGTGCAGGGCGTCGAGGAGCTCCTGCGGCTCGAGGTCGGTGTCGACGACCACGACGGCGTTCCGGTACCGGGGCTTCGAACGGTCGGGGCCGTCGAGCGTGACGGCGACCGACTCGACCTCGCGGCTGGACGCCACCGGACGGACACCGGGCAGCTCGGCGATCGCCGTGGCGGCGGCGCGCAGGGTGCTCCCCCGGTCGCCGAGGTTCGCGCCGAGGGCGACGACCGCCCGGCTCACTCTTCTTCCTCGACGGCGGAGCCCGGGGCCCGGACACCGCCACGGGTCCGTCGGATGCTGATCGACACGTCGGTGAACGGCACCGTGATGGGCGCCTGCGGCTTGTGCACCGTGACCTCGGTCGCCAGGGCCGCGCGGTGGGTGAGCACGGCGGCGGCGATGCGCTCGGCGAGGGTCTCGATGAGGTCGACCGGGTCGCGCTCGATCTCGGCCACGACCTGCTCGGCGAGCACCCCGTAGTGCACGGTGTTGTCGAGGTCGTCGGTCCCGGACGCGACGCGGGCGTCGACCTCCACCGCGACGTCGACGACGAAGTCCTGGCCGTCGGCGCGTTCGTGGTCGAAGACCCCGTGGTGGCCGCGTGCGCGGACCCCGGTCAGGCGGATGGTGTCCCTCATGATCGAGCTGCCCTCCAGGCGTCCCAGACGTCGAGCACGGCACGGGTCGGTGCCGGGTCGTGCACGCGCACACCCCACGCCCCGCGTTCGGCGGAGAGCAGGCTGATGGCGGCGGTGGCGAGGTCGCGGTCCTTCGGCGGGGCACCGGCGGCACTGCCGACCCCGTCCAGGAACCGCTTGCGTGAGGCGGCGACGAGCACCGGCAGTCCGATGGACGCGAACCGCTCGTACCCCGCGAGGATCTCCCAGTTCTGCACGCCCTGCTTGGCGAACCCCAGGCCCGGGTCGATGACGACCTGTTCCTGGCGGACACCGAGGACGATGAGCTCGGCGACGCGCATCTCGACCTCGCGCCGGACCTCGTCGACGGCGTGCACGTACTCGGCGTTGCGGTACATGCGGTCGCTGTGCCCGCGCCAGTGCATGACGACGAAACCGGCACCGGTGTCACGGACGACCCGCGCCATGTCGTCGTCGGCAAGTCCGCCGGAGACGTCGTTGACGATGGCGGCACCGAGGTCCACCGACCGTTCGGCGGTCGCGGCGTTCATCGTGTCGACGCTCACCGTGATGCCCTCGGCGACGAGCTGCTGCACGACCGGGAGGACCCGACGCTGCTCGACCTCCACCGGCACGCGCTCGGACCCCGGCCGGGTCGACTCCCCGCCGACGTCGACGATGTCGGCCCCGGCGGCGACGAGCGCACGGGCGTGCTGCACGGCGGCGTCGTAGGCCTGGTGCAGGCCCCCGTCGCTGAAGGAGTCCGGCGTGACGTTGAGGATCCCCATCACCCGGGTCCGGTCGTCGGTCGGTGCGCCGCGGTCACGGTCCCGCCGCGGGCCGGTCACGATCTCCGGCACCGGGGCGGGTGCACGGAGGTCGATCGCGACCGTCGGCGGTTCGGCCGCGGCGGCCCGCGCCTGGCTCACCTCTGCGAGCCGACGCGAGCGCCTCGTCGGCAGGTCCGTCATGCCGGCCTACGCGGGGGCGATACCCGGGTTGCCGAAGGGACGGCGACGGGGCTTCGACGACTCGTGGTCGGACTGCTCGGACGCGGTCTGCGCGGCCTTGCCCGGCACCTCGATGGCGGGCAGGTTGCTCACCGGACGCTTGTCGCTGGAGAGCCACTGCGGGCGCTCCGGCAGCTTGCGCACGTCCTTGAAGATCTCGACGAGCTCGGGGGCGTCGAGGGTCTCCTTCTCGAGCAGCTCGCCGGCCAGCCGGTCGAGGATGTCGCGGTTGTCGTTGAGCACCTGGTACGCCTCGTCGTGCGCGGCCTCGAGCAGGGCGCGGGTCTCGGCGTCGACCGTCTCGGCGATGTTCTCCGAGTAGTCGCGGCTGGTCCCGCCGCTCATGTCGCGGCCGACGAACGGCTCGCTCGACCCGGAGCCGAGCTTGACGGACCCGACGGCACGGCTCATGCCGTACTCGGTGACCATCTTGCGGGCGGTGCCGGTGGCCTTCTCGATGTCGTTCGACGCACCCGTGGTCGGGTCGTGGAAGACGATCTCCTCGGCGACGCGCCCGCCCATGGCGTACGTGAGCTGGTCGAGCAGTTCGTTGCGGGTGACGGAGTACTTGTCCTCGAGCGGGAGCACCATCGTGTAGCCGAGGGCACGGCCGCGCGGCAGGATCGTGATCTTCGTCACGGGGTCGGTGTGGCGCATCGCGGCCGCGGCGAGGGCGTGACCACCCTCGTGGTAGGCCGTGATGAGGCGCTCCTGGTCGGACATGATGCGCGTGCGGCGCTGCGGTCCGGCCATGACGCGGTCGACGGCCTCGTCCAGCGCACGGTTGTCGATGAGCTGCGCGTTCGAGCGGGCCGTCAGGAGCGCGGCCTCGTTCAGGACGTTCGCCAGGTCGGCACCCGTGAAGCCCGGCGTCTTGCGGGCCAGCAGCTCGAGGTCGACGCTCGCGGCGAGCGGCTTGCCCTTCGCGTGCACCTCGAGGATCTGCTTGCGGCCGGCGAGGCTCGGCGCGTCGACGCCGATCTGGCGGTCGAAGCGGCCGGGGCGCAGGAGCGCGGGGTCGAGGACGTCGGGGCGGTTCGTCGCCGCGATGAGGATGACGTTCGTCTTGCCGTCGAAGCCGTCCATCTCGACGAGGAGCTGGTTCAGCGTCTGCTCGCGCTCGTCGTTGCCGCCGCCGATGCCGGCGCCGCGGTGACGACCCACCGCGTCGATCTCGTCGATGAAGACGATGGCGGGCGAGTTCTGCTTCGCCTGCTCGAACAGGTCACGGACGCGGCTCGCGCCGACACCGACGAACATCTCGACGAAGTCCGAACCGGAGATCGAGTAGAACGGCACGCCCGCCTCGCCGGCGACGGCTCGGGCGAGCAGCGTCTTGCCGGTGCCGGGAGGGCCGTAGAGCAGCACGCCCTTCGGGATCTTCGCGCCGACGGCCTGGAACTTCGCGGGCTCCTTCAGGAACTCCTTGATCTCCTGGAGCTCCTCGATCGCCTCGTCGGAGCCCGCCACGTCGGCGAAGCTGACCTGCGGGTTCTCCTTGTTGTTCATCTTCGCCCGGGACTTGCCGAACTGCATGACCTTCGAGCCACCGCCCTGGGCGTTGGCGAGGAGGAACCAGAACAGGGCGCCGATGATGAGGAACGGCAGCAGGATGCCGAGCAGCGAGAGGAACCAGTTCGACTGCTGGACGGTGTCGTTGTAGCCCTTGGGCAGGTTCGCGTCGTTGACGGCCTGGATGACCTCTTCACCGCGGGGCGTCGAGTAGTAGAACTGCTCGTGCGCGTTGCCGTCCTTGAGCGTCAGGTCGACCCGCTGCTCGGTGGAGTTCACCACCACGGACGAGACCTTGCCGTCGGAGAGCTGCTGGAGGCCCTTCTGCGTGTCGATCTGCTGCGTGCCGGACTGGCTGATGACCGCCCAGCCGATCCAGATCCCCACGATCGCGATGAGCACGTAGATGTACGGCCCGCGAAGGATGCGCTTGAAGTCCATGTGATCCGGGCAGGTCGCCCGACACCTTTCTCTGCCGAAGTTGCGTGCTGGTCAGCATACGGCTGCGATTCTGTGGCGAGAATGGGTGTCCTCTGCGGGCGAACTCCACCCGCCACCAGGATCAGCTGTAGACGTGCGGCGCGAGCACGCCGACACCGCGCAGGTTGCGGTAGCGCTCGTCGTAGTCCAGCCCGTACCCGACCACGAAGGCGTCCGGGATGTCGAAGCCCACGTACTTCACGTCGACCTCGACCTTGGCGGCCTCGGGCTTGCGCAGCAGTGCGACGATCTCGACGCTCGCTGCCCCGCGGGACTCGAGGTTCTGCTTGAGCCACGACAGCGTCAGACCGGAGTCGATGATGTCCTCGACGATGAGGACGTCGCGCCCGTGCAGGTCCGTGTCGAGGTCCTTGAGGATGCGGACCACACCGGACGACTTCGTGCCGGAGCCGTACGACGACACCGCCATCCAGTCCATGCGGGCCTGCATCTTGAGGTGCCGGGAGAAGTCCGCCATCACCATGACGGCACCCTTGAGGACACCGACGAGCAGCGGGTCGCGCCCCGCGTAGTCGGCGTCGACCACCGCGGCGAGCTCGGCGAGCTTGTCGTCGATCTGCTCGGGGGTGAAGAGGACTTCGGACAGGTCTGCCTGGACGTCGGAGAGTTCCACCACCCCAGCCTAACCGGCGGTGAAGGCCAGCCGGTCGCCCGATCGCGACGCCTGCACGCCCGGCAGGTCGATCGGGCCCTGCCCGCTCCAGTCGGTGACGAGCCGGCACACCTCGAGCGTCTGTACGCGGGACAGCGTCACGCCGAACTCGCTCTCCACTGCGAGCCGCACGAGTCGCTGCCGGAGCGCCGGCGGGTTGGCCCGGAGCTCCCGCACCGACAGCGAGATGCCGGCCTCGGAGTGCTCGGCGAGGTCCTCCGCCATCTCCTCGGCGAAGTGGTCGAGCGCGGCCGAGTCCTCGCGGAGCTGGTCGGCGGTGCGGGCGAGTGCCTCGGGCACACCGGCGCCGAGCTCCCGTTCGAGCGCGGGCAGGAGCACCGTCCGGACCCGGACGCGCGCGTACGCCGGGTCCTCGTTCTGCGGGTCGTCCCACGGGGCGAGTCCGGCCGCGGCGCACGCCTGCCGCGCGGTGTGCCGCCGCAGGCCGAGGAGCGGCCGCCCGTACGCCGGGCCCGCACCGCGCCGCGACAGCGGTGCCATCCCGGACAGCGAGTCCGGCCCGCTCCCGCGGGCGAGCCCGAGGAGCACCGACTCGGCCTGGTCGTCGAGGGTGTGGCCGAAGAGCACCAGGGGCGATCCGACGTCGGACGCAACGAGCGCGATCGACGCGTGCCGCGCCTCCCGGGCCGCCGCCTCCGGACCACCAGCGGAACCGACGGCGACCCGACGGAGGGTCACCGGTGCCAGTCCCAGCTCCGACGCCTGCCTGGAGGCGCGGCTCGCCACCGCCTCGGACCCCGCTTGGAGCGCGTGGTCGACGATGACCGCGCCGGCGCGCAGTCCCTGCTTGGGCGCCTCGAACGCGGTCGCCGCGGCGAGCGCGAGCGAGTCCGGACCGCCGCTCAGCGCGACGAGCACGAGGTCCCCGGGGCGGACCACGGACGTCTCGAGCGCCTGCGCGAGCAGGACGCGGACCGCACGCCGGGTGTCGGCGACCGCAGGATCCAGCCGGGGACGCGGAGAGTTCACCCGGTAACGTTAGCCGCGCTTTCCCGCCAACCGACAGACCAGGAGCACACATGGCCGCGTACGACGTCGTCGTCGAGATCCCCAAGGGCAGCCGCAACAAGTACGAGGTGGACCACGAGACCGGTCGCGTCTACCTCGACCGCGTGCTGTTCACCTCGTTCGTGTACCCGACCGACTACGGCTTCTTCGAGAAGACCCTCGCGGACGACGGCGACCCGGTGGACGCACTCCTGCTCCTCGAGTACCCGACGTTCCCCGGCGTGGGCGTCAAGGTCCGCCCGGTCGGCGTCTTCAAGATGAGCGACGAGGCGGGCAACGACGCGAAGGTCCTCGTCGTCCCGGCGAAGGACCCGCGCTGGGCCCACATCCAGGACATCTCGGACGTCGACGAGCAGACGAAGGCCGAGATCGCGCACTTCTTCGAGCGCTACAAGGACCTCGAGCCGAACAAGTGGGTCAAGGCCGAGGGCTGGGGCGACGCCGCCGAGGCCGAGGCGATCGTCACGGCCGGCCAGGCCGCGTACGTGCCCGCCGGTCACTGACGCCCTGGCGTTCGCGCCCCGCAACGAACAACGCGCCCCGTTCCGACGGGGCGCGTTGTTCGTTCGGGGGTGCGGTCGGCCTAGAGCGAGCCGCTCGGTCGGGCCACGTAGGGCAGGAGCTGCCCGGGGGTCCAGATCGCCCGCTCGAGCACGCCGCGCTGCGGGTTCGCCGCCTCGACCATCATCCCGTTGCCGGTGTAGATCGAGTCGTGGTACGCCTCGTTGACGGTCCCGTTGTACGAGTAGAAGAGGATGTCGCCGGGCTGCCGCTCGGACATCGGCACGAGCCGGCCGATCGACTTGAAGTAGTTGTACTGCCAGACGACGTTGTGGCCGCCGGTGGCGATGCCCTGCGAGCTGTAGGCCATCATCACGAGCCCGGAGCAGTCCCAGGTGTTCGGGCCTGCGCCGCCGAAGACGTACGCGTCGCCGATCTGTGCCCGGGCGAAGGCGATCGCGCCCGCCGCCTTCGAGGGGGTGCTCGGCGCGGTCGGGGTGGTCGGCTTCGACGGGGTGGTCGGCGTGCTCGGCTTCGACGGGGTGGTCGGCGTGCTCGGCTTCGACGGGGTGGTCGGCGTGCTCGGCTTCGACGGGGTCGTGGGCGTGCTCGGCTGGGTGCCCGTCCCGGAACCGCCGCCGGTGCTCGGTTGGGTCCCGGTGCTCGGCTGCGTGCCCGTGCTGCCGCCCGTGCTCGGCTGCGTGCCCGTGCTCGGCTGGGTCCCGGAGCCGGTCGGCGCCGTGCCCGTCGTCGTCCCGGAACCCCCGGTGTTCGACGCGAGCTCCGCCTCGGACCGCTTCGCCTGCTGGGCGGTCCAGTACGCGGCCTCGGTGGCGACGCTCGTGCCCTTGAGGTAGGCGAGCTGCTGCAGCACCTCGTCCTGCTGGGCCTGCTCCTTCTGCACACGGGCCTGGGCCGACGCCGCGGTGTCGTTCGCCTCGGCGAGGGCGGACTTCGTCTCGTCCGTCGCCTTCGCGAGGGCCTTCGTCGCGGCGGACTGCTGCGCGGCGATCGAGTCGACGGTGTTCTGGTCCGCACGGGCCTGGGCGAGCACGGTCGCGGAGCGCTCCGACAGGTGGGACATCGTGCCGACCCGGTAGAGCAGGTCCTTCGAGTCCTGCGCGTCGATGAGCATCGCCGTGGACAGGTCGCCTCCGCCGGTCCGGGACAGCTCGACGACGAGCCCGGCGACCTGCTGCGCGGAGGCGTCCGCCGTGCGCTTCGCCCGCTTCGCCTGCGCGCTGAGGTCGTCGAGCGTCGACTGCGCCTCCTGCTGCTGGGACGACGCGAGGGCGTACGTCTGTCCCGCTCGCAGCTCGGCGACCTGGGCGCTGTCGGCGGCGTCCTGCAGCGTCTGCAGCCGCGTGCTCAGCTCGTCGACCGTGGACTGGGCCTCGGCGGTGTCCGCCTTCGCCGCGCGCACGTCGTCCCAGCTCGGGGCGGACGGCGCCGCCTGGGCGGGACCGGCGACCACGACGGAGAGACCGATCCCGAGGACGGCCACCACCGCGATCCCCGAGGACAGGGTGCGAGCGGACTGCTTCATGCTTCGGTCAACGCCTCCCGGCGGCGCACGTGTTCATACCGAGATCCCCCGCGCTGCCATGAAGGGGACCGGGTCGACGGCGGAACCGTTCACCCGGGTCTCGAAGTGGAGGTGGCAGCCCGTCGACCAGCCGGTCGAGCCGACCTTGGCGATCTGCTGCCCGGCCGTGACGTGCTGACCGACCGACACGAGGGTGCCGCCGTCGACGATGTGCCCGTAGGCCGTCGAGATGCCGCCGCCGTTGTCGATGACGACCTCGTTGCCGTAGCCGCCGCCGTTCGCGGCGAACGTGACCGTGCCGGACGCCGCCGCGTAGATCGGGGCGTAGCAGGCGGGCGCGAGGTCGACGCCGGCGTGCAGCGCGTAGTTCTTCGTGTACGGGTCGAGTCGGTAGCCGTAGGGGCTCGTCTGGTAGCCACCCGTCGGCCGGACCCAGCCGGACGCGTTCGGCGATCCGCCGCCGGCGCCGCCCTGCTGCGTCTGCGCCGCCTTCGCCGCGGCCGCCGCGATCCGGGCGAGCCGGGCCTTCTCGACCTGGACGCCCTTGACGTAGCGCGCCTCGACGTTCTTCTCGCTCGTGGTCAGCAGGGTGAGCTGCGCTTCGAGCCGTTCCTTGTTGTCCGCCTGGGCGTCCACCGAGGCCTGCGCCTGGTCGGCGGCGGTCTGGGCCGCCCGCATCTTCTCCTGCGCCTGGTCGGCCAGGTCGCCGAGGGCCTCCTTGGCGCGGTCTGCCTTGTCGGCGAGCCCCTGCGCCACACCGCGGTCCTGCGACGCCTGCGCGTAGATGCCGTCGGCCTGCTCGCTGAGCTTCGACATCGCGCCGAGCTCGTAGAGCAGGTCACCCGACTTGGTGGGGTGCGTGAGGATGTCGGTCGTGACGTCGTTCGCGCTCGCCCGCCCGAGCTGCGCCGCGAGCTGACCGGCCTGCGCCTCGGACGCCGTCGCGGTCTGCTCGGCGTCGTCCGCCTGGGACTGCAGCTTCTTCTGGGTCAGGGTCGCGTCGTCGTACTTCGTCTGCGCGGTCTGGTAGGCGGTGCCGGCGGCCTCGGCCGACTTCTGTGCCGCGGAGGCCTTCGCCGTGAGGTCCGCGATGAGCCCCTTGATCTGGGTCACCTTCGCCTGCTGGGCCGACTTCGACGCCTTGGCCTTCTCGACGTCGGACCAGCTCGGGTACGACGCCGCGCTGGCCGAGGACACCGGCGCGAGGGCCGCGAGGGTGCCGGCGGTGAGCGCGACGGCGACCGCGGCGGCGATGACGCGGCGGCGGGGACGGGGACGGGGTGACAGCGAGTGTGAGGTCGACATACATCTCGATTTCGTAACAGCGCGGCAAGGCTCACGCACGTAACACTGTTAACAAGCGCAACAGTAACAACAGGTGTCGCACCCGCACACCCCCTCGCACGAGGGGTACGGGACCGACGACGATGCTCCCACCGGAGGATCGACAGCACGAATCGGGGCCTGCTGCCCCACGGTGAGTGAAGCCCTGCGGACCGGGCCCGCCCCCGCGACACGCCGGGGATTCCGCGGTGGAGCGCCTCGATTTGTGAAACCTGCGGGGCATCCGTATGCTTGTCCATCGGTAGCGCGAAGCACCGCTTGCGGCCCTATCGTTTAGTGGCCTAGGACACCGCCCTTTCACGGCGGCAGCACGGGTTCGAATCCCGTTGGGGTCACTCTTCGCAGAGTGAGCAAGCAAGCAGAGCGAGACCGGCAAGACAGTAATTCAACATGGCCCTGTAGCGCAGTTGGTTAGCGTGCCGCCCTGTCACGGCGGAGGTCGCGGGTTCAAGTCCCGTCAGGGTCGCCACGGCTGGATAGCTCAGTTGGTAGAGCGTTCGACTGAAAATCGAAAGGTCCACGGATCGATGCCGTGTCCAGCCACCGGTGAAGGCCCCCTGCTTCGGCAGGGGGCCTTTTCCGTTGTCTGAACGGTGTGGCGTCGGTCACCGCGACCGTGTCCAGGAGGCGGGGGGGGGGGGGGGGCCCCCCCCCCCCCCCCCCGGGCGCCCGCCGGGGCGCCCCGGGGGGGGGGTGCGGGGGGCGGGCGGGGGGGGCCCCCCCCCACCGCGCCTCCTGGGACGGACGGCTAGGCCTCGCGGGTCTTCGGGCTGCTGTCCTCGGTCTTCGCCGGGTCACGCTCGATGACCGAACCGAGGGCGTCGTCGATGCGCGACAGCAGCTCCTCGGGGATCGTCACCCCGGCCGCGCCGGCGTTGTCGTGCACCTGCTCCGGACGCGAGGCGCCGATGATCGCGGACGCCACGTTCTCGTTCTGCAGCACCCAGGCCACGGCGAGCTGGGCCATCGACAGGTCGAGCTCGTCGGCGATCGGCCCGAGCTCCTGGACGGCCGAGAGCACCTCGTCGCGCATGAACCGCTCGATCATCTTCGCGCCACCCTTGTCGTCGGTGGCGCGTGACCCCTCCGGCAGCGGCTGGCCGGGCTGGTACTTGCCGGTCAGGACACCCTGCGCGATCGGCGACCAGACGATCTGCGAGATCCCGAGCTCCTCGGACGTCGGGACGACCTCGCCCTCGATGACGCGCCAGAGTGCCGAGTACTGCGGCTGGTTCGAGATGAGCTGGACGCCGAGGTCGTCGGCGATCTCATGTCCCGCACGGAGCTGCTCGGCGGTCCACTCGCTCACGCCGATGTAGAGCGCCTTGCCCTGGCGGACGACGTCCGCGAACGCCATCATCGTCTCCTCGAGCGGCGTCTCGTAGTCGAAGCGGTGCGCCTGGTAGAGGTCGACGTAGTCGGTCTGCAGCCGCTCGAGCGAACCGTTGATCGACTCGAGGATGTGCTTGCGGCTGAGGCCGGTGTCGTTGTGCCCCTTGGGTCCGGTCGGCCCGAACACCTTCGTGGCGATCTCGAGGGACTGGCGCCGCTCCCCCTTCAGCGCCTCGCCGAGGACGGTCTCGGCACCGGTGTTGGCGTAGACGTCGGCGGTGTCGAACGTCGAGATGCCGACGTCGAGCGCTGCCCGGACGCAGGCGATCGCGGCGTCGTTCTCGACCTGGGAGGCGTGGGTGAGCCAGTTGCCGTAGGTGATCTCGGAGACCTTGAGGCCCGAGTTGCCGAGGTAGCGGTACTCCATGTGCGTGTCACTCCTGTCGTGGGACGCGTCGGTGCGGCCCGAACCGTGACGGTAGTCCTCGTGACCTCCGTGCGGACCGGTGACTGTACGCTGATGTTTCAAGAGCGGCGGGGGAAAGACGAAACCCCGGCGATGTGGCCTGGGCCAGTGATCGTTCCGGGGTCTTCGTCATCCACGGTAGCAGACAGGGAAGTGATGCTGGAAAGCGAAGTCGAGCGCTTGATCACGGCCGAGCGGCTCCGTTCGTACGCCGAACGAACACGGTCCACGACCGCGGCGTTGCGGCTCTACGAGTGGAACATGCGAGCCGGAGTCGCGGTACTTGACCGCGCTGTGGACACCAGCGCTCCACCGGGGGTTCCCGCACGGACCCGCGGACTCCTTGACGCGACAACGGGAGGTGCGTCGGCGACTGCAGCAACTGCACTTCGTGCGGAACCGGGCTGCGCACCACGAACCGATCCACGCCCGTGACCTGCAGCGGGACCACGACGACGCGCTCGAACTGCTCGGCTGGATCAGCCCGCACGCGGAATCCTGGGCACGGGACACCACCTCGCTCCGAGCCGTGCTCCGCGCCCGCCCTGACGGGTAGGTGCAGGATCGAGGGAGTGCGGCACGCAGCGGTGCCGCCGGGAGCGAAGGAGCGTCCATGTCGGGAGCGAGCGTGCTGTTCATCGGCGGCAGCGGGGTGATCAGTGCCTCCTGTGTCCGCGAAGCCGCCGAGCAGGGGTTCGACGTCACCGTGCTCAACCGGGGGACCACCGGGGGCAGGCCGATCCCGGAGGGTGTGACGCGCCTCCAGGCCGACGTCTCGGACCGGAGCGCCCTGGCGGACGCGGTCGGCGACCGCCACTGGGACGTCGTCGTGAACTGGATCGCCTTCACGCCCGACCAGGTGCAGGCCGACGTCGAGTTCTTCGCCGGGCGGACGAGGCAGTACGTGTTCATCTCGTCGGCCTCGGCGTACCAGACCCCGGCGACGCACCTGCCGATCACCGAGTCGACGCCGCTGAAGAACCCGTACTGGCAGTACTCGCGGGACAAGATCGCGTGCGAGGAACTCCTGATGGCCGCCTACCGCGAGCAGGACTTCCCGGTGACGATCGTCCGGCCGTCGCACACCTACGACGAGACCAAGCTGCCGCTCACGGGCGGGTGGACCGCCGTCGCGCGGATGCGTGCCGGCAAGCCGATCATCATCACCGGTGACGGCTCGTCGCTGTGGACCCTCACGCACAGCCGGGACTTCGCGGTCGGGTTCACGGGGCTGCTCGACAACGCCTCGGCGATCGGGGAGCCGTTCACCATCACGAGCGACGAGGCGCCGACCTGGAACGCCATCGCGCACGAGATCGCGGCCGCCGCGCGGGTGGACGACCTGCGGATCGTGCACGTGCCGGCTGATGCCATCAACGCCGTGGACCCGGAGTGGGGTGCGGCGCTCCTCGGCGACAAGGCGAACTCGTCGGTCTTCGACAACAGCAAGGTCCGGTCGCTCGTGCCCTGGTACCGGCCGCGGATCCCGTACCGGCAGGGTGTCCGCGAGGTCATCGCCTGGTACGAGGCACACCCGGAGGAGCAGGTCGTCGACGAGCGGCTCGACGGGCTGATGGACGAGCTGGCGGCGCGCTGGGCGGTGTGAGTCGCGGGGCGCTGCGGCGCCGCCGTGCTTGGTGAGCAGAAATGGTCGGGTGCCCTGGGGCGACCCGACCATTTCTGCTCACGAAGCGAGCGCGGCGCGGCGGCGCGCGGGGCGCAGCGCCGCGCGCGTCAGGCGCGCGCGGCCAGCACCTCGGCGAGGGCGCTGATCGCGAGGCGCACCTCGTCGTCGGTCACGACGAGCGGCGGCGCGAAGCGGATCGTCGACCCGTGCGTGTCCTTCACGAGGACGCCCCGGTCGGCCATGTCGTGCGCGATCTCCTTGCCGGTGCCGAGCGCGGGGTCGATGTCGATCCCGGCCCAGAGTCCGGCGACCCGGTGGGACACGACGCCGTTCCCGACGAGGTCGTCGAGGAGCCCGCGCAGCAGCGGTTCGCCGTCGAGCGCCCGCTGCTGGAACGTGCCCTCGTCGAGCATCGCCACGACCTCGGACCCGACGGCCGCCGCGAGCGGGTTCCCGCCGAAGGTGGAGCCGTGCTCGCCCGGGCGCAGCACACCCAGCACGTCGCGCCGACCGACCACGGCGGACACGGGGACGATGCCGCCGCCGAGCGCCTTGCCGAGCGTGATGAGGTCCGGCGTGACCCCGACGCGCTGCACGGCGAGGGTGTGGCCGGTGCGTCCGAGCCCGGACTGGATCTCGTCTGCGACGAACAGCGCGCCGAACTCGTCGCAGATCGTGCGGACGTCGGGCAGGTAGGACTCCGGCGGGATGACGACCCCGCCCTCGCCCTGGATCGGCTCGAGCAGCACGGCGACGACGGTCTCGTCCATCGCCTCGCGGAGGGCGGCCGCGTCGCCGTACGGCACGGTGCGGAACCCGGGCGTGAACGGCCCGAAGTCGTCGTGCGCCGACGGGTCGTCCGAGAAGGAGATGATCGTCGTGGTGCGGCCGTGGAAGTTCCCCGAGGCGACGATGATCGTGGCGCGCTCGGCGGGGACGCCCTTGACGCGGTAGCCCCAGGCACGGGAGACCTTGATCGCGGACTCCACCGCCTCGGCACCGGTGTTCATCGGCAGGACCATGTCGGTGTCCGTGAGCGCGGCGAGCGCCGACGCGAACGGTCCGAGGCGGTCGTTCACGAACGCCCGCGACGTCAGGGTGACGCGGTCGAGCTGCGCTCGGGCGGCGTCGAGGAGCCGCGCGTTGCCGTGCCCGAAGTTCACTGCGGAGTACGCGGCGAGGCCGTCGAGGTAACGCTTGCCGTCGACGTCCGTCACCCACGCGCCGTCTCCCGATGCGATGACGACCGGCAGCGGGCTGTAGTTGTGGGCGAGCGAACGGTCCTCGACGGCGAGCGCCGCGGCGGTGCGGGACCCGAGTGAGGTGGACATCAGCGTGCCACCGAGGTCCCGGTGCCGACCGGGTGCAGGTCGAGCGTGCAGCACTTCACGCCACCGCCGCCGAGCAGGAGCTCGGACAGGTCGACGCCGATCGGGTTGTAGCCCTTCTCCCGGAGCTGCTCCGCGAAGGTCGTGGCGCGCGAGGCGATCACGACGTTGTACCCGTCGGAGTAGGAGTTCAGACCGAGGATCGCCGCGTCCTCCTCGGTCGCGATGATCGCGTCCGGGAAGCGCTCGCGCAGGATCGCCAGGGAGGGCTCGTCGAACGCACTCTCGAGGTAGGCGATGTTCGACGTGCCGTCGGCGGCGGGCTCCGGGTCGAGCACGGCGATGGCGGTGTCGAGGTGGTAGAAGTTCGGGTTGATCAGCTTGAGGGTGACGACCTCGCGGCCGTAGATCCGCGCGAGCTCCTCGTGCGAGGTGCTGTCCGAGCGGAAACCGGTGCCGGCGAAGATGGTGTTCCCGATGAGGAGGAAGTCACCCTCGCCCTCGTTCGTCTCTTCGGGCTCGGCGACGGTCAGGCCGGCGCTGCGGAACCAGTCCATGTAGGCCGGGCCCTCGGGCTGGCGCTCGGGGTACTGGAACTTCGCGCCGTACGCGACGCCGTCGAGCACGAAGCCGCCGTTGGCCGCGTAGACCATGTCCGGCAGGCCCTCGATCGGCTCGATGTACGAGATGTCGAAGCCGAGCTGCTCGTAGACGGCCACGAGGGACTGCCACTGCTCGACGGCCTTCGACGTGTCGGTCGGGTCCTCGGGGTGCATCCACGGGTTGATCCGGTAGCTGACCGTGTAGTGCGTCGGCTTGCACATGAGGATCGTGCGCTTCGTGGCGACACGGGCCGGGGTGGCGACGGACTCGGGGGCGGGTGCGGTGTTCGACATCAGTCCTCCTGGAGGGACCGGGGCCCGAGCCTGCCAGGAACCACCACTGAAGAAGAGCTCCGGTGAGATGCAGGCTCACTCACCGCAGCGGACCAGGTCGACGCCGCGTCGATCCTCGCACACACCGTCCGGGGAGTGCAGTCCCCCACTGTGCGGGTCGGTGACACCCGTTCGGGTGACGCACGTTTCGTGCGCGGAACCCACCTGACGTGCAAGAAGTCCGCGTACCATGGGTCCAATGGATTCGCTCGACCACCGCATCCTGGATCAACTCCGGGACAACGCCCGCGCCGGCTACGGCGACATCGGGTCGGTGGTCGGGCTCTCGGCCTCCGCCGTCAAGCGTCGCGTCGACCGGCTGGTGGGCGACGGGGTGATCCAGGGCTTCACGATCAAGGTCGACCCCGCGGTCGAGGACCGTGGCACCGAGGCCTGGGTCGAGCTCTACTGCCGCGGGACGGTGTCGCCGGACGAACTCCGGACCCTGCTCGACAGCGTCCCGGAGGTCATCGACGCCGGCACCGTCACCGGCAGCGCCGACGCCGTCGTGCACATGCGGTCGAAGGACCTCTCCGCACTCGAGGAAGCCCTCGACAAGGTCCGCCTCGCACCCCAGGTGGACCACACGCGGTCCGCCATCGTGCTCTCCAAGCTGGTCAGCCGGGAGAGCGCGTAACGTCGCGCCCGTGCGACGGACAGTGCAGGCCTGGAGGCGCGGCTCGGCCCCCACGGGTTCGCGCACGGCCCGCCGTCTGGTCGCCGCCGCGAGCGTCGCGTACGTCGCGAACTGCGCGTGGGGAACGGCCGTCGCCGTGCGGCTCGTCCGGACGAGGAAGCTGCGGGTCGTCCACCACGGCCTGTTCGTCGTCACCGCCGCGCTGACCGGCGTCGCCGCGACCACCCTGGTGTGGACCCGCGGACGGTCGGCGCTGTTCCTCCTCCCCGCGCTCGTCCCGCTCGCGGTCGCGCCACGCACGGACCCGCGCTCCGGAGCACACTGGCAAGTCGCGGTCGCCGCGGCACCGTCCTACCTGGGGGCGTTGCTCGCCGGCCGCCGAGCAGGAAGGTGAGCCGTGGAACTCCTCGAGGCGATCAGACGGCGGCGGACGGCCAACGGCCCGTTCCTGCCCGACCCCGTGTCCCCCGAGCACCAGCGGCTGCTCATGGAGCTCGCCGGCCGGGCCCCGTCGCAGCTCAACAGCCAGCCGTGGCGGTTCGTCCTCGTCGAGGAGCGCGACACGATCGACCGCATCGCCGAGATCAGCGGCTCGTCGATGACCCGCACCATGGCCGAGGGCACCTTCTTCGAGCGGTACAAGCCGTACTTCCGGTTCTCGCAGGCCGAGATGGACGCCCGGCGCGACGGCATGCTGTTCGACAAGCTCCCCGGTCCGCTCAAGCCCTTCACGAAGCAGGTGTTCACGAAGCGCGGCCAGCTGCTCATGAACACCCTGCGGGTGCCGCACACCCTCGGTGAGGAGAACAGGAAGCTCGTCGCCGGGTCGCCGCTGCTGCTCGGGGTGCTGCTCGACCGGCACGAGTACCGGAAGGAGGAGCTCTCGGGCTTCTACTCGGTGTTCAGCATGGGCGCGGCGATGGAGAACATCTGGCTCGCCACCACCGAGCTCGGCCTCGGGATCCAGTTCGTGTCGTTCCCGATGGAGACCCCGGGCGCCTGGGAGGAGATCGAGGGCCTGCTGCACGTGCCGGACTCCCTCGAGCTGATGGCCGTCTACCGGATCGGGTACCTGCCGCCCGAGCGCCGGCGTCCCGCGATCGACTGGACGTCGAGCGAGCGGAAGCGCCCGTCGCAGTACGTGTTCCGCGGGACCTGCGACACCCCGCAGCAGGGATGGGACGACGCACCCGTCGCCCCGCACATCGAACCGGAGGCGACCCCCTCGTGACCGACAGCCGACCCACCCAGGCCGCGCCGCGCCTCCCGGACCACGCCCCGGGACTGACGGGCCGCCCCTGGATCTCGCAGGACTGGCTCGACGTCGTCTTCGTGCACTGGCGCGTCGACGTGTCGGCGGTGGCGCCGCTGCTGCCCGCCGGGACCCGGCCGGACACCCTCACGGCGGACGGCACCGACGACGGGGCGACCACGTGGGTCGGCCTCATCGGGTTCCGGTTCGAGGACACCCGGTTCCCGCCGATCCCGACGGGGAGGATCGGGGACTTCGTCGAGGTGAACGTCCGTGTCTACACGATCGACGACCAGGGACGACACGGCGTGGTCTTCCTGTCGCTCGACGCCGGCAAGCTCCTGCCGACGATCGGCGCGCGCGTCGCGACCGGTCTGCCCTACTGGTGGGCCGATGTCGAGACGCGGAGCGGCGACGGCCGCGTCGGGTACGCGATGCGGCGACACGGGACGCACCTGCGGTCGCTCGTCGACGTGCGGATCGGAGCAGCGGTGACGGAGCCGACGGCCCTCGAGACCTTCCTGACCGCACGGTGGGGCATGCACGTGCACCGAGCCGGCCGGACCCGGTTCTGGCCGAACGAGCACGAGCCGTGGCCGCTCCACCGAGCCTCGGTCGTGTCGCTGCGGGACGACCTGATCGGGGCGGCCGGGCTCCCGTTCGGGCTGGCCTCGCTCGAACCGGACTCGGTGCTCTACTCGCCGGGGGTCACGACGCGCTTCGGTCGGGGGCGCTGAGCGGCGGCGCCACCGCTGCCCGCTCGGCGACGGCGAACTGCACGACGGCCATCACCACGGCGAGCGCCGCGAAGAGCGATCCCGGGCCGATCCAGACCGCCGCGAGACGATCCGGTACGGCGGGGACAGTGAACCCCGCGACGGACAGGCCCGTGCACACCACGGCGACGACCACCGACGCCCACGCCACGAGCAGTCGGTCGACACAGGGCACCGACCGGGCCGAGCGGAACGTCATCGGGATCCAGCCCACCGCGCCGAAGAGCACGCCGAACGGGAGACCGACAACGAGGCTGCCGATCGCGACGATCGCTGCCGTCGTCACCCCGACCGTCATCCGGACGACGTGCAACCGCCAGGACGCCGTCGTGGTCTGCTCGTCGTGGGCCGACCACCCGGCGGCGGCCAGGGCGATCGCCCCCGCGGTGACGACGGCCGCGCTCGCCACCGCGACGACCGCGCCGAGTGGCTCCCCGAAGCGGGCGGCGGCGAGGACGAACAGCGCCGCCAGGAGCAGCAGCAGGACCGGGAGCGTCCAGACCTCGTGACGTCGTGTCGGGGTGCTGAGGACCCAGCCGGGTGGCGGCGTCTCCTCGGCGGTGTCCTCGTCACGGGTCTGCACGAGCCCATCATGCTCGTGGCCGACGCCACCCGCATCCGTCCGGGGGACGTCGGCTGGGTGGGGTCGGTGGTCACCGTCGGTAGAACGGGAGTCATGACACGTGTGGCAGTGGTGACCGGTGGTTCGGCTGGACTCGGACGGGCGACGGTGCGGGAGCTCGCCGCGCGGGGGTGGGACGTGGCCGTGCTCGCGCGGGGGCGGGACGGGGTCGACGCCGCGGTCGCCGAGGTCGAGGCAGCCGGCCGACGCGGGCTCGCGCTCGTGGCGGACGTGGCCGACCGCGAGGCCGTCGAGGCAGCGGCGGACCGGGTCGAACAGGAGCTGGGCCCGATCGACCTCTGGGTGAACGGCGTCATGGTCGGCGTGTTCGGTCGGTTCCTGGACACCGCCCCGGAGGACTTCGAGCGGGCACTGCACGTCACCTACCTCGGCTTCGTGAACGGCACCCGGGCCGCACTGTCCCGGATGGTGCCGCGCGACCGCGGTCAGGTCGTCCAGGTCGGTTCGGCGCTGGGGTTCCGCGGCATCCCGCTGCAGGCCGCGTACTGCGGCGCGAAGCACGCGATCGTCGGGTTCACCGAGTCGGTCGTCTCCGAGCTCCTCGAGCAGGGCAGCAGGGTGCAGGTCTCCCGCGTCGACATGCCGGCGCTCAACACCATCCAGTTCCAGTGGGTGAAATCGAAGCTGCCGCACCAGCCGCAGCCGGTCGCGCCGATCTACCAACCGGAGGTCGGCGCACGGGCGATCGCCACCGTCGCCGAGCGGCCCCGTCGACGCACGTGGGTCGGGGAGTCGACCGTCTACACGATCCTCGGCAACCGGATCAGCGGCCGGTTCGCCGACTGGTACGCCGCGAAGACCCTGGTCTCCGGGCAGCAGGCCCCGGCGAAGGACGGCGCGGCGATCGGCGTGAACCTGTACGAGCCGGTGCCGGGTGACCACGGGGCGCACGGCGTGTTCGACGACACCGCGCACGCCTGGTCGCCGCAGACCTGGTGGGTGGAGCACCGACGGCTCGGGAACGGGATCGTCGGTGCGGTGCTGGCGGGGGCAGCCGGTGCGGTCGCCCTGGCAGCGGGACGACGACGATGACGGCGCGGGCGTCGGCGCGCGGCCGTCGACGCGGCACCGGTGTCGAGGCGTTCCGCGCCGCCGTGGGCGTCGGGCACGCCGTCCGGGCGGGCCGGGGCGGCGGGCAGCCCGTGCTCGACGCCGTGCTCGCCGTGCGGCAGGTCGTCCAGGCGGCACTCGTCGCGCGCGCCGGGACCACCGACGCGCACACGATCAGCGCGGTCGTGGACACGGTGCACGGTCTGACGATGGTGCCGCTGGCCGTCGTCGGGCGCCGGCGACGGTTCGCGCTCGGCCAGCTCGGGATCGCGCTGGTCCTGGTCGTCGCCGAGTGCGCCGCCGTGGGCACCGGGCGCCGGACGGACCGCGGCGGTCGGTAGCGCACCGGGTCGGCCGGGATGCGCGGGCTGTCGCCGGTCGCCCACGGAGCGCGGCGTAGCGTCCGGGACATGAGCGACAAGGAACAGACCGAGCCCGTCATGGACGGCGCCACCGAGGCCACGAACCACGAGAAGCTGCGCGGCCTCATCGAGCAGGTCGACCACGACCACGCGGGCGAGGGTGCCGGCGCGATGGCCGACCACCTCCGCGACCGGATGGACGAGACGGGCGTCGTGGACGAGGAAGCCGGCGACACCGAGGACTGACGCGTGCACGCCGGGCGATCGCGCAGTGTCGCGCTCGCCCGGCGGAGCCGTCGGACCGTACCGTCGGCTCAGGCGAGGTGCGCGCGGAAGGTGCGCAGTGCCTCCAGGTCGGCGGTGTCGAGTCCCGAGCGCTCGACGAACCGCTCGACGTCGAACCCGTCGAGCGCCGCGCGGAAGGCACCCTCGACCGTGGTGCCGTGCTCTGCGCAGAGCGCCTCGATCCTCCCCTCGGTCGACGGGACGCCGATGGAGGCGAGCAGGGCCGGGGCGTTGTCGACGGTGACGAGGTGGTCGGCGACGATGGCCTCGGGTTCGACCCCCGCGATCGTCAGCAGGGCGAGCGCGACGATCCCGGTGCGGTCGCGTCCGCCCGCGCAGTGGAACAGGACGCCGCCGGGTTCGGCGCGCGCGATCGCCCGCAGCGCCCAGCCGGTGCGTTCGGGCAGCTCGGCGAGGTGCGGGCCGTAGTACAGCGGTGTACCGACGAGCCCGGTCTCCCAGTACGCCTGCCAGAAGACCGGCGCAGCATCGAGCCCGTCGTGGTCGATGACCACGGTGGTGAGCCAGTCCGGCCGGGCGCCGGTGTCCTTCTCGGTCTCCCACGGTGCGCGCAGGTCCACCACCGTGCGGACCCCGGCGTCGTGCAGCGACCGCCAACCGTCGGAGGTCACTCGGTCGACGCTCTCGGACCGGAAGACGCGCCCGGACGGAGTCGTGCCGCCGTCCGCCTGGGGGAGCCCGCCGAGGTCACGGGCGTTGTGCAACCCGTCGGCGTGCAGGGTGCGGTCGACGTCAGACATGCAGCTCCGCGAAGTCGGGATCGAGGTCGCCGAAACGGTGCGCGGTGATCGACACCGTCTGTTCGCGGAGGAACGGCAGCATCTCGATCATGCCGGCCTCGACCACGGGGGCGTCGTGGATCGCCACGTCGACACCGGCGCCGAGGGCTTCCTCGAGCGCGAGCGGGTCGCCGCCGATCAGCCGGATCCGCGCACCGGGGCCGCCGAAGGCGGTGTGCGTCGGACGGTCCTGCCCCTGGGCGAGCACCGCCTCGAGCGCGTCCTGCGGGGCGTCGTCGCCCGAGGACCAGTCCGGCCGGAACAGGTCGCCCGTGGTCGCGCGGCGGAGGAACTCGTCGTCCGACTCGACGAGGTGGTCGACGACGCAGAGCGGCGAACGGCTCGAGGCGAGGAGCTGCGTGAGCGGTCCGGGGAGCGGCCGGGCCGTGCTCACGAGGAGGTCGGCACGGGCCGCGGTCGCGGCGACCAGCACCCGGACGAGGTCGCCAGCGGGAGCGCCCTCTGCGTGCCGGACGATGACGGACTGCGGGCGCCAGCGGAGCACGTTCCGCTCGACGACGAGCCCCGCCGGGTCGTGCGTCACGCCGAACTCGGACTCGCGGGCACGGACGTCGCTGAGCGCACCCGCGCGGACCTGGTCGAACTCCTCGAAGGACAGCCCGCTGCGGGCGGCCTCGATGACGGCCGTGACCCGCGGCGGCAGGCCGTGCAGCTGGATGCTCTTGTGGACGGTGCGGGGCGTCGGTTCCCACCGTCCGAGCGTCGCGACGTCCATCGGTCCGCCCGGCTTCGTGCCGGTGCCGACGGACGAGCGCTTCCACCCGCCGAACGGCTGCCGGCCGACGACCGCACCGGTGGTGCCGCGGTTGACGAACAGGTTGCCGGCGCGGACCCCGGCGATCCAGTCCGCGACCTCGTCGGGGTCGAGGGAGTGGATGCCGGCGGCGAGACCGTGGTCCGTGTCGTTCTGGATCGCGACGGCCTGGTCGAGGGTCTCGGCGCGCATGACGCCGAGCACCGGCCCGAGGTGTTCGGTCCGGTGGAAGTCGCTGCCCGGGCGCACGCCGTCGCGGATGCCCGGCGACCACAGTCGTCCGGAGTCGTCGAGCGGGACGGGCTGCACGAGCCAGGACTCCCCCGGCGCGAGCTCGGTCAACCCGGCGCGCACCGTGCCCTCGGGTTCGGCGATGAGCGGCCCCATCTGCGCGGACGGGTCGTCCGGCCAGGCGACGCGCAGGGTGCGGGTTGCGTCGACGAGCTGCCGACGGAACCGTTCGCTGTCGCCGACGGACCCGACGAGGACCACGAGCGAGCACGCCGAGCGCTGCTGTCCGGCGCGTCCGAAGGCCGACCGGACGACGTCCTGCACCGCGAGGTCGAGGTCGGCGCTCGGCGTGACGACGATCGCGTTCCGCCCGCTCGTCTCGGCGGTGAGCGGCAGCCCCGCCCGCCACCAGCGGAACGATCGAGCGGTCTCCGCCGACCCGGTCAGGACGATCCGGTCGACCGTCGGGTGCGCGATGAGGTCACGGCGGAGCTGGTCGTCGTCGAGGTCGACGAGCTGGAGCAGGGAGTGCGGCACCCCGGCGTCCCAGAGGACGTCGGCGAGCACCGCGCCGGACCGCTCGGCCTCGGGCGCGGGCTGCAGGACGACCCCGCTGCCGGCGGCGAGGGCGGCGACCACGCCCGCGGCCGGGTTCGCGACCGGGGCGCTCCACGACGACACCACCACGGTGAGCCGGGGCGGCACGTACCGGGCGCCGTCGCCGTCGAGCACGGCCAGCCGCCGGGCGCTGTCGGCGGCGTGGTGGGCGGAGTCGATCGCGGCGCTCACGTCGGAGTCGGCCTCGGCGAGGGTCGTGCCTGTCTCCGCCGCTGCCACCTCGACGAGGTCCGCACGCCGCGTCTCGAGCTCGTGCGCGATGAGGTCGAGGAGCTCGGCGCGGTCGGACGGGTCCTGTCGTCCCCAGTTCACGCCGGCCTGCGCGGTCCGGGCGACGATGCGCTCGAGCTTCGAGCGGTCGGCGACCCTCGCCCCGCGGATGGTCTGGGCGCCGAGCTTCGACCGCGGTACGCGGCGGAGCACGTCCGTCGCCCACGCACGGTTGGCCGCGGTCGACGGATCGGTGTCCGGCGCGTTCGCGAAGGCGTCCCGGTGCACGGGTTCGCCGATCGGGGCGCGGCGGTCCTGCGTCCGGTGGGTGGCCGGCACCGGATCCGTTGCGTCGAGGGCCGTGACCGCCGCGAGCCACCGGCCGCGTTCGCGCTCGAAGACGCGCTCGTCGTGGCCGATGTCGGCGGCGCCGGCGACGAAGCCGTCACCGCTGGCGCTCTCCTGCAGCCGCCGGGCGAGGTACGGGATCGCCGAGTCGAAGTGGTCGGGGTGCACGACCGGCGCGGCGAGCAGCACCGGACCGACGTCGGCGCGGACGGCGTCGAGGTGGCCTGAAGCCATCCCGAGCAGCACCGCGACGTGCACGCCGTCGGTGACCCCGCGGCGACCGGCGAGGGTCCACGCCGTCGCGAGCGTGAAGAGGTTGTGGCTCGCGACGCCGATCCGGACCGCGTCGATGCGCTCCGGCGTGAGCGCTGCGTCGAGCAGCCGGAGGTACGCGGTGTCGGTCTCGACCTTCGAGCCCCACGTGGCGAGGGGCCACCCGTGCAGGACCGCGTCGACCCGCTCCGTGGCGAGGGACGCCCCCTTGACGAGCCGGACCGTGATCGGTGCGCCGCCGCGGGCACGTCGCTGCTGGGCCCAGGCGGTCAGGGACTCGAGGGCGCCGGCGGTGTCGGGCAGGTACGCCTGCAGCACGATCCCGGCTTCGAGCCCGAGGAACTCGTCGCGGTCGAGCAGGGTGCGGAAGGCGGCGAGGGTGACGTCGAGGTCGCGGTGGTCCTCGGCGTCGAGCGTCACGGACTTCGCCACCGGCGACCCCACGGCGAGGCGGTACAGCGGCACCAGGCGGTCCACCACCCGTTCGACGGTCTGGTCGAAGGCCCACGGGGACAGCTGCGGCACGACCGAACGCACGCCGATCGACACCTGGTCGACCTCGTCACGGGCCAGCAGGTCCATCGTCCCCTGCAGCCGTCGGTCGCTCTCCGCGGTGCCGAGGACCGCGTCGCCGAGCAGGCGCACGTCGAGGCGCACACCGGGGCCGCCGACCTTCGCGAGCGCTGCGCCGAGCTTCGCGTCGGGCGCGTCGACCACGAGGTGCCCGGCCATCCGCCGCAGGATCCGCCGCGCGGTCGGGGCCACCGCCCACGGCGCCATCGTGGCGAACCCGCCACCGAAGGTCACCGCGCCGCGCAGGGACCAGGAGAGGAAGTCGGGGACGTCCTGGCTGACCTTCTCGAGGTTGCGCGCCACCACGCGGGGGTCCTCGGGACGGACGACCTTGTCGACCAGACCGCGGGTGAAGTCGAGCCCCTGTCCGTCCCGCAGAGCCTCGGACAGGCGCACGGCACCGGCGTCGGGCTTCGTCCCCGCCGACGCCGCGAGCCAGCGGCGCACGAGGGCGACGGCGTCGTCGGTGCAGTCCTGCAGTCGGGCGCTCGGCATGCTCTGATCGTATGCTGCGCCACTGACCCCACCTCGGAGCGAGCCGTGTGCCGGCGGCGAGTCATCCGAGCGGATGATCATGCCGTCGAACCGAGTCGAGGTCGATACGCTGGCGCCATGTCGATCGAGGGCGCCGAAGGCCACGACTGGGCCACGTGGGACGCCTACCACGACGTCTGGCGGCGACTCGACCGGGCACTCGACCAGGCCGTGCAGCACGGTGCCGGGATCTCGATCCCCGAGTTCGAGATCCTCATCGGGCTGCAGCGCGAGCCGGACCACCGGCTCCGCGTCCGGGACATCGCGGCCGGCATCGGCTGGGAGAAGTCGCGCGTCAGCCACCAGGTCACGCGCATGGTCGCGCGCGGGCTGGTCGAGCGTGCGGACTGTCCCACCGACGGACGGGGCAGCTGGGTGGAGATGACCCCGGTCGGCCGCAGGGCGGTGCTCGCCGGGATCCGTGCGCACACGGGAGCGCTCGAGGAGCTGTTCTGGAGGCCCGTGGGGACCGACGCCCACACGCTGCGGTCCGTCAGTGCTCGCGTCGACGACGCGATCGGCCCCGTCGAGACGGAGCCGGACACCGCGCCCTGAGACGACGACACCCCCGTCCCGGGACGGCCGGGGCGGGGGTGTGACGTTCGGGGGTGTTACTTGATCTGGGCGGTGATGGTCGCGACGCCGACGAGGAGGCCGGACTTCACGGCGTCGGTCTTGAAGGTGCTGTTGAGCAGCTTCGCGGCGTCGCCGGAGACGTGCACGGTGGTACCGGTCAGGATCGCGTTGTCACCCTCGAGCTGCAGCGGCTTCAGGGTGCCACCGTGCAGGGAGAACAGGTACGCGTTGTTGACCGCGACCTTGCCGTTGACCAGGACGTCGCCGTAGAGCTTGGACGAGCCGGGGTTCACGACGAAGTTCTCCAGCGTGACCGTGGTCTCACCGGCGGTGAGGGTCAGACCCGAGTCGTCGTGGTTGAGCAGGCCCTGCACGTAGGGGCGGTAGTTGCCGTCCGGGGACCAGTACGTGACCGAACCGGAGGTGATCGGGAACGACACGGACCCGTCGGCG